>JBFHPN010000290.1:0-4077 GCA_041592735.1 Oleiphilaceae bacterium
AATTTAGATCAGTTGAGTAAACTCGTACGCAGATCACTACTTTTTGAGACAAGCAAAACAACACGCCGGTTTTTCAAGCGCCCTTGAGAGGTATCGTTATTAACGATTGGTCTGAACTCACCGTAGCCCATTGCGCCCATTCGGGCGGGCGAGATGCCTTCCATAGAAAGATATCTAACAACAGAGGCTGCCCTTGCAGCAGATAATTCCCAGTTGGATGGAAAGGAGCCGGTACTGATTGGAATATTGTCGGTATGCCCTTCAACCAGCATGGCATTTTCGTGATTGCGCATGATTTGGGCAATTTTTTCAATAATCGGTAAGGCCTCATAAATAGGCTCGACCCCACCACTGGTAAACACAATCGTATCTTCAAGGGAAATTTCTATCCAATCATCCATCATTTCCACGCTTACCTTGCCATCACTGATTAAATCAGCCAGGCTGGTTTCAAATTTTGAAGCAATCCTATCCAGTTCTTTTTTTTCTTCTGCCTCTTTTTTTTGCTGCGCTTCATCTTCCATGTCGACCGACTTGATTATCGGTAAAATATGAATATCTTTAGATTTATAGCCTTCCGACCTGGCAAGCTCCCCTACCTGGATAGGTTTGGTGGATTTTTGCGGCGCATTAAATATGCCTTCAAGACTATCCGAGAGAACTTTGTATTTGCCCTCGTTAACGGAAGAAATCGAATACATCACCACAAAAAAAGCAAATAACAAGGTGATAAAGTCGGCATAGGAAACCAACCAGCGCTCTTTGTTATCGACTTCTTCTTCAGTGTGCTTACGCATACAAATTAACCTTGCGACCTGCCGCTAAGAGGTAATAAAGCCACGAAGCTTCATTTCTATTGATTTAGGGTTTTCACCCTCCGCAATAGCCACCAAACCTTCAATTAATAGCTCTCGATAATGAGATTGTTGTTGAATCAGGGTCTTTAATTTAGTACCAATAGGAAAGAATAATAAGTTAGCAAAGGCGACACCATAAATGGTGGCCACAAAGGCGGTCGCAATACCCGAACCCAGCGATGAAGGATCTGCGAGATTACTCATCACATGAATTAATCCCATCACCGCACCGATAATACCAATAGTTGGACAATACCCCCCCATTCCGTCATAGATTTTGGCGGAACTCAAATCAAAACGCTCCTTAGATATCAGCTCTAGCTCCAGAACATTTCTGATGACTTCTGGTTCGGCGCCATCTACCAATAATTGCAAACCTTTACTTGAAAACGTTTCTTGTTCTTTCTCCAGTGCTGATTCCAGGCCCAACAAGCCTTCTTTACGCGCTCGCATACTCCAGGCAACCACTTTTTCAATACCGTCATCGAGGGAAATATAAGGAGGAACAAAAACCCAGCGCAACATTAATACGCCTCGTTTAAGCATCACAAAAGGTGTTTGCAACATAATGGCCGCAATCGTACCGCCAATTACGATCAGGGCTGCGGGGCCATTAAACAAGGACTGAATATGACCACCCTCAAGATAGTTTCCGCCTAAAATGGCTCCAAAGGCCACAATAACACCGAATATACTGAGTAAATCCACTAACCTACTCCATTAATTATATAGGTACTCATATCATCAATATCTAAGGAGCCATCTGAATAACCTGCCTTATCAACGGCCATAGGCATTCCGTAGATCACACAACTTTTCTGACTCTGAGTATAGACGGTTGACCCGCCTTGTTTGAGTAATCGACACCCTTCACGACCATCAGCTCCCATGCCCGTTAATACCACAGCAAGAACGCGACCAGGAAAAAACTTGGCAGCAGAACCAAATGTTATATCTACAGATGGTTTATAAGTGAGGCGATCATCACTTTCAACGATCCGGACATGCGCACGCGGTCCATTAATAATAAGCTGTTTAGCGCCCTGGGCGATTAACACAGTTCCCGGGATAAGCGGATCGCCGTCTTCCGCATGCTTTACATTTATTTGACACAGTGAATTCAGTCGCTCTGCAAACGCCGGGGTAAATGTTGCCGGCATATGTTGTACCACGATCACGGGTACAGGAAAATTTGCAGGTAGTTTGGTCAGTATCGTTTGAATTGCCACAGGACCACCCGTTGAGGCGCCGATCAGCAAAATATCAACCGGGTGTGACAATTTAGTTGCTTTATGTTTTAGAGCAGCCACACCAGACATATCCATATGAGACGAAGACCGCTCTTGCGCATGGGTTCTTAAACCGGATGGCGGGTTATGTTCTGGCTGAGATATCTGCTCTGAAATCTGGCCGGCGCTATGCGAACTATTTGATGCTGAATCTGCTCTGCGAGCAAATTCTCCCCGTGAAGCAGGAGAAGATAAACGCCCACGTTGAGGATTGATGTAAGCTGTCTGAGCAGGTCTATCAGTGCTTGTATCGCTTGATTCTACAGCGCGTGAACCGGAGGCGCCATGATTTGATGATTTGGATTTGCCTGCCACCGCTAAAATGCGTGCTTTGAGCTCTTCCTGCATTTTTCCAAAATCGCGGGCAATATCTTCAAAGTTTTTAGGTAAAAAATCGACAGCACCTGCCTCTAGTGCATCGAGGGTAACGCGAGCACCTTCATAGGTTAGCGAAGAAAACATTAAGATCGGTGTAGGGCATTCTGACATGATGTGACGAACTGCGGTCACGCCATCCATAACCGGCATTTCATAATCCATCGTAATCACATCAGGATGGTGTTTTTTAACCAGTTCAATGGCTTCTCGCCCGTTAGAGGCTGCAGCAACAACTTTTATTTCAGGGACACTGCTCAGAATTTCGTAGAGTCTTTTACGAAAAAAACCAGAGTCGTCAACAATAAGGACAGAGACAGTCACTTGAAATCACAGCCTCCCCCGCAACTGTAAAAAAAATTTACCATTTTGAACTTTGAAAAAACACGTAAGAGAGACACAAGTCCGTTATCTTAGGCGTATCGATCAAGCAGGCTGGGGATATCCAATATCAATGCTATTCTGCCATCACCGGTAATCGTTGCACCGGCCATACCTGCTGTGCCGTGAAGCATATTTCCCAGAGGTTTGATAACAACTTCTTCCTGGCCCACAAGCTGATCCACAATAAATCCCACACGCTTATTACCCACTGCAACTATGACCACGTGTGCAGAATCACTATCTTCGGTATAACCCTTCACCAACCAGCGCTTGATATAAAATAAGGGATACACTTTATCCCTGACCACAACGCATTCCTGGCCATCGACGACGTTAGTCCGGGTTAAATCAAGATGGAAGATTTCAACCACGCTGACCAATGGGAAAGCGAAAGACTGATTGCCCAGTTTCACCATCAGAGTAGGCATAATTGCCAGAGTCAGCGGCACTTTAATGGATAATCTGGAGCCTTTGCCTAATTCAGAGTCGATACTGACCGTACCGTTTAACTGGGTAATTTTTGTTTTCACCACATCCATGCCTACACCACGACCTGAAATATCGGAGATTTCAGTTTTGGTGGAGAACCCAGGGGCAAAAATCAAGTTGAAACATTCTGTGTCACTTAATCGGTCTGCAGCATCCTGATCATAAAGTCCTTTTTCGACAGCTTTTCGTCGCAATACATTAGCATCCATACCCGCACCATCGTCTTCGATGGCCAACATGATATGATCCCCTTCCTGCTGGGCAGATAATACAACTTGGCCTATGCGATCCTTACCCTTCTGCGTACGCACATCAGGCATCTCAATACCGTGATCTACCGCATTTCTGACCAAGTGAACCAAGGGATCAGATAAGGCTTCGACCAGGTTTTTATCCAGATCCGTTTCTTCCCCTATAAGTACAAGATTCACTTCTTTCTTAAGATTACGCGCTAAATCACGCACAACACGAGGAAAGCGCCCAAACACCTTTTTAATAGGTTGCATTCGGGTTTGCATCACTGCCGACTGCAGATCTCCCGTTACCACATCCAGATTCGAAACTGCTTTCTGCATGGCTTCATCTGTACTGGCATCCCCTAAGCGTTTCAAACGGTTTCGAACCAATACCAGCTCACCCACCATATTCATTATGTCATCAAGGCGTTTGGTATCAACCCGAAC
>JBFHPN010000291.1:0-4069 GCA_041592735.1 Oleiphilaceae bacterium
CAATCAATCTGCTTAACTTTCACTTTCACTAGTTGATCCAGCGTAAACAACTGACCTTTACGGGAAGCTTGTAAACGTTCCTGATTGAAACTGAATTTATCGGCCATATCTTTGGTTGAAATAAAGCCCTCAATGCCAGTATCTACAAGCTTTACCTGGAAGCCCGTGGAGAAAATTCTTAAGAGGCTGGCATCGAAAGTGTCCTGGCTTTTTGCAATAAATTGACATTTTAACCATTGTTCAGCATCTGCAACGGTATTGCGTATGGCTTGTGTTGCCTCCATTAATTGGCTCAACAAAGGGCTCTCAATGGCTTTTTCGCGTTTATTCAGCAGGTCACTAAGCTGACGATGAATCAGATAATCCTGAGCTTTGCGCAAAGGCGAGGTAAAGGTGGTATAGCAGGGTAAGCCCATGCCGAAGTGAGGTTTGGGTTCAGAAGACAGCACGCTTTTATCTAATTGGCGTGAAATCAGTAAGGATAGGGCCTTCAAGTCCTCTGACTGGTTGACTGACTGAACAGTTTGAATAAAGCCTTCAAGGTCTTGAATCGACTCCGGCTGATAACCCGGCAAGCTTTCGGTTAATACTTTATCAACACTTTCAAGACGCTCAGTGCGCAGGCCTTGATGGCTCACAAATATACTTGGGAGCGAATGTCGAGCCAGGTACCTGGCAATGCAATAATTAGCAGCCACCATGGCTTCTTCGACTATTTTGTGAGCAATATTAGGAAGCTTCAGTTTAATGGCTGAAATTTTTTGTTGTTCATTCAATTCAAAATAATATTCTTTCCGCTCTGCTTGCACGAGTGCATGCCGTTGCCGGGCCGATAAGAGCACATCCGTTACCGCCTTAAGGTCAGCAAGCATTTCTTGTAGAGGGGCACTGAACTCGGGGTTAGGTGCGTCATAATGGTTTGCCAATTCATGATAGCTTAATTTCTTATGGGATTTGATCGCGGCATGTTCCAGAGAAAAGTCTAAAATCTCGCCTTCAGGGCTTACCTCAATCTGCAATACTTTGGCTAATCGGGTAGCACCTTCTTTTAATGAGCATAGATCGCCAGCAATTTTTTCAGGTAGCATGGAAATATGCTGGCCAGGGAAATATAAAGAACTACCGCGTAACAGAGCCTCTTGCTCAATGTCAGAATGCTCTGGGAGAACCGCAGTTGGATCAGCAATAGCAACGAGCAATTGAAAGCCATTCGCTGTGCGGCTGACAAATAAGGCGTCATCAATATCGACAGTTGACGGCGAATCGATCGTAACGAAGTGAATAGCGGTCAGATCTTTGCGTTGCTCAGCCAGTTGTTGAATATCGGATTCACTTAATTTGCTTAATTCCAGATCGATTGATGCCGGCCAGTTTGTGCGGATGCCATGTTTCTTGGAGGCATATTTGAATTCAATGCCAATATCCTGCTCTTGGCCGATGACTTCGATGATAGAGGCCTGGGCGTTACCTGTTTTATAAGGGTGTTGACTCACGCGACACTTAACCAGATCTTTGTTTTGAGCATTTTTCCGTTTTTGTGGCGGAACAAAAAACCAGCGATTCATGCCGGCAATATCTGGTTCAATAAAATGGGTTTTACCTTTGGTGATATATTTGCCACAGAATTCTTTGGTGGGGGAAGATAGCAGTCGCTCAATTTTGGCGACTTTCTTATTTTTATTATCTTTAATGATTTCTACTTCTACTCTGTCTCCCGGGAGTACTTTTTCCATCTCATCGGCAGGCAAGTAAACATCTTTTCCGCTATCAAGATTCACAAAGCCAAACTTATTACCTGAGCCTTTAACGGTTCCTTCCGCCAGATTGCGGCTGGCGATTATTTCCTGTTTTAGTTGTTTTAATTGGTTAAGAGTATCTAGCTTTAACATTCTTGTTTCCTGTCAGGCAAGCCTGTGGCAATTATTAGTCTTTAGATGAAGCGGCAAGTTAAGGGTTATGCCTATCAGAAAAGAGCCCTAAATAATGGGCTCTTCAGTGCATTAGCTGTGGTTCATCAGTGCAAGAAATTCATTTCGGGTGGCTTGAGACTCTCTGAACGCCCCCAGCATAACAGAGGTATTCATGCTCGAATTCTGTTTTTCGACACCGCGCATCATCATGCACATGTGTTTGGCCTCAATGATCACAGCAACGCCTTTAGCTTCTGTGGTCTGCAGCACAGCTTCAGCAATTTGCCGGGTCAGATTTTCCTGTATTTGGAGTCGTCGAGCGAACATATCCACGATACGTGCAAATTTTGATAAGCCAAGTACCTTGCCGTTAGGTAAATAGGCGATATGGCACTTACCAATAAATGGCAGAAGGTGATGTTCGCAAAGGGAATAGAGTTCAATGTCTTTGACAATCACCATCTGGTCATTATCGGATTCAAAAATGGCTCCATTGACGACATCTTGCAGATGTTGCTGGTAGCCCTTGGTGAGAAACTGCATTGCTTTTGCTGCACGCGCTGGTGTATCCATCAGCCCCTCTCGGGAGCTGTCTTCTCCCAGGGCGTCAAGAATGGCTTTGTAATGGTGTGACAAGACATCAGGCATGAGCGTTTCCAGCGAATAAAAGGCTAATTTTACATATTTGAGCATAAGGGGGAAAGCGTTTTCGGGGTTGCAGTATTGTCGACTATTGCTATGGTGATAGATCCAATAAAGTGACTTGCTTGTTGCAGTGCATATCGTCATGATAATTCGCACTCAAACTCGCACAAGCGGGTTACAGTGATAATAATAATCATCCAGGCAGACCGTCTGGACCCATTCTGAAAACAAAACGCTTAATGAGGCTATCAAATGAAACTTGAATCGCTTGCCCTGCATCATGGCTATATTTCTGAGGCTACGACCAAAGCTGCTGCCGTGCCCATATACCAGACAACATCTTATACCTTTGATAATACCCAACATGGCGCCGACTTATTTGATTTAAAAGTGCCCGGCAATATTTACACTCGAATTATGAATCCAACAACGGATGTTCTGGAGCAAAGAGTCGCCGCTATGGAAGGCGGTATCGCAGGTCTCGCTGTTGCTTCAGGTATGGCGGCCATTACCTATGCTATACAATGTTTGTGTCAGGTCGGTTCTAATATTGTGAGTACCAGCCAGTTATATGGCGGTACCTATAATTTATTTGCACATACGCTACCCAAACAAGGCATTGAAGTACGCATGGTCAGTGCCGATGATTACCAGGGGTTTGCGGATGCAATTGATGAAAATACCAAAGCGGTATTTTGTGAGTCGATTGGTAATCCTGCCGGAAATGTTGTGGATCTGGCCCGTCTTGCTGAAATAGCGCATAGCAAAGGGGTTCCGCTGATGGTAGACAATACGGTCGCGACCCCCATTTTATGTCGGCCGATAGAGCACGGAGCTGATATCGTTATTCACTCTCTGACCAAGTATATAGGTGGCCATGGCACCACTATTGGGGGCGTCATTGTGGATAGCGGCAAATTTGACTGGACGCAAGATAAGAAACGTTTTTCAGTGCTTAATGAGCCCGATCCTTCCTATCACGGTGTGGTATATACCGAAGCGATGGGGCCTGCTGCATTTATAGGGCGTTGTCGTGTGGTGCCTCTGCGTAATACAGGTGCAGCCTTATCACCGATGAATGCCTTTCAACTTTTACAAGGGCTGGAAACACTGGCATTGAGAATGGAGCGTCATTGTGAAAATGCACTCAAGTTGGCCGAGTACCTTAAACAACATCCTTCGGTAAGTTGGGTCAATTATGCCGGCTTAACGGATAGCCCTTATTATGCGACCTGTCAGAAAATTTGTCAGGGGCAGGCATCTGGCATTATTAGTTTCGGCATAAAAGGCGGGCGAGAAAAAGGCGGGCAATTTATTGATGCATTGAAAATGATACTCAGATTGGTAAATATTGGTGATGCAAAATCGCTGGCCTGTCATCCTGCTACCACGACTCATAGACAGTTAAGTCCAGAGGAATTAAAAAAGGCAGGCGTAAGTGAAGACTTGATTCGCATCAGCGTAGGTATTGAACATATTGATGATATTATCGCTGATGTCAGCCAGGCGTTGGC
>JBFHPN010000292.1:0-4061 GCA_041592735.1 Oleiphilaceae bacterium
ATTGTGATAATTCCGGGTCTGCTTGATATAGCCCTGAGTAGGAGGGTTGAGAGGTATCGATATAGACCTGTTTGTTTTTGTCTACCACAATTATTTTTGCCAATTCCTGTGTTTCAGATGCTGTTTGCAGAGCCGTATTATTCAGTTCGAAAAATTTATAGGCAGCAATATATTCTGTCATCAGGTTTTTAAGTGTTTCTGATAAAGACAGGGCGCGATGATGAAGGTTTTCCTGCATTAACAATGTGCGTTTTTGTAATTCGAGGTCGAAAGCCTGTTGTTGCAGGGTCATTTGCAAATAGGTTTGTGCGCCCAGCACAATGAATACAATGCTGATGATAATCGCTAGCAGCTTTTGTCGAATACCTGTCAGCATGAAGTGTTTCCATGATCGCATGAATTGTCGGAAGCAGCTTGTTCATCATAGGTACATAAGGTGTTACGCCCTCTGTGTTTTGATTCATAGAGGGCTTTGTCTGCCCGGTTCACCGCCTGCTCGATCGATTTATCCTGGAGTTGAACCTCACTCAGACCAATGCTTCCGGTGACAGACAAAAACATGCTTTCAAAGTCGATTCGGGTTTGAGCTATTTCTTCCAGTAAGCGAGAGCATGTTTCAATGGCCGATTGTAAGGAACTATCTGGCATATAAATGGCAAATTCTTCTCCACCCACCCGGCCAACCAACATGGTTTCCTGTAAGGAGTCTGTAATCGTTTTAGCTATAGTTACAAGTACTTGATCACCCGCCTGATGACCGTTGGTATCGTTAATCTCTTTAAAGAAGTCGAGATCTACCATGGCAATGCAACCACGAGGTTCATGGGCAGGCTTAGAGATGAAACTGTTTCTGGCTTGCTCAAAGAAACTGCGCCGGTTTGCCAGCCCTGTTAGCGAATCGGTCGCTGCATAATAGGCCAACTCTTTATTAGCCTGGTTTAACAGGCGATTATTTTCTTCGAGTGCTTTCAGAGAGCATTCAAGCTCCTGCGTTCTGCTGCGCACGAGTGATTCTAATTCTAGTTTATGCTGCAGCAGTTCGCGGTTACTCTCACTGAGTGCATAGTTCGATTCAGCAAGACTTATCATATTTGAAAGTGTGTGGCAAAACGAAGACAAAAAAGACACTATCAACTCTGTATGGCAATGCTCGTTATTGACAAAGATGAACAATAAACCGCAGGTTTTGTCATGAACGATGACGCGACATTGATAATACGGTATCCCTAGAAAAGCGGCGTCCTTGAACGCTTCATGAGGCTTGTCTTCTCTGTATTCGACTTTTTCCGATTGAGTCAGGGTGTCCACATAAAGCGCATCGGGGAAAGCAGTTGAGCCGACTTCTGTCAGCTTAATATATTGTTGATCCGCCTTTAATTCGATATCAGAGAGAGTGGATGATTTTTTAAAAACAGGGTTCTCGGCAGAGAAGTAAGCGGCGCCCAATGAGGGGGGGTTGAAACAGGGAATGTCTAATAAGCGTTGCAGGGCCATCGCCACTTGTTCCCGAAATTCCATGGGTTTCAGTGCCAGCAAGAGAATTTCATTGATGACTTTCTGGTAATGCGATTGCTTGAAAAGTGCTTTCTGCTGCTGATAAGCTGCCAGTGCTGTTTGTACGGTGAGAACCAGATCATCTTCTTCCCAGGGTTTGGCAAGATAACGAAAAAGGCCAGCTTTGTTGACGGCCTTACCAATGGCTTCTGCAGTAGCCTGGCCCGTTAACATGATTGTCAGGGTATCGGGCAGGCGTTCCTTGATAATGGCGAGCAAGGCATCACCTTTCATCCCCGGCATAATTTGATCGGCAATGACCACTGGGAGTTCAACCCTCGAAGCAGTCAATTCATCGACGATTTCAAGGGCCTCTTCGGCACTTTCGGCTAATTCAATGCGGAATTGAGCGTGCAGGTTGTTCAGCAGCTGCGCTTTCAAGCTGTTGAGAATAATCCGTTCATCATCAACACAAAGAATGACAGCGCGTTTCATGAAGTCAGCTCACACTTTTTTGAATGATATCAACCAGAACATCGATATCCCAGGGCTTGCTTAAACAGGCTGCAAGATTAGCTTCTTTTGTTGCGCGTGCAATGGCATCCTCTTCAGCGTGACCGGTGAGTATAAGTTTGACTATTTCTGGGTATTTTTGATGAACACTGATTAAAAATTCATCGCCTTTGATTCTGGGCATGATCCAATCTGAAATAATCACGGCCAGGCGATCTCCCTGTGCACGTATTTCTTCGATGACTTCCCAGGCTTCTTCAGCACATTCGGCAAATTCGAATTGATAGCTTTCCCCAAGATAGTGGCTTAGCTGGGCTTTGAGACTCATGAGGATGCTTTTGTCATCATCCACACATAAAATATAAGGTTTATTCATTACTGGCGTCTTTCCATAGAATGCGTAAAATTAAACAGCAGGCAGATTTCAATACTAAGAATAATAGACTACATTTACGGAATGAGAAGTCAAAAAAAAACAGCTGAATGGATCACGTGAACCTAAGCATGACCAACTTAAGTGTTGGGGGTTTGCCTTGCTTGTCATGCTGTTTGTATTTACGCGCCAGGCTGATGCAGATCACGCCCTCCGCTCCCATACTCATTCAGAGTTGCTTGCTTACAATACCTTGGCCGAGCATCGAGACCCTGTTTCGGCTCAGGCCACAAAAATCTATTTTTATAATTCAGAGATCAAAACCTCCAATAATGTGGTGCTTAAAAGTTCCTGGGATACGTATTTATCCCGATATGGGACTTTTTCGTTTCAGCCTGTTGATCAAGTCGAACGATTCAAAGATTTATTAGCGTCTGAACACAGTGCTGCATTTATTCTGTCCGAGTGGTTATATCACAGCCTGTCTATTGCCGCTCATCCTGAATATGAACTGCTTCTTCAAGGTATGAAGGATCAACAGACAACCTATCACAGAGTGCTGGTCAGCTATTCAGATGCTCTGGATATTGCATCGTCTCGCATAGCAAGCTCAGGTAATCGTGTGAAAACCTTGCAGATTCTGGCTGATATTTATCCTCATTTATCCGAGAGCCAGCTAAAACAACTAAAGATACTAGAGGTACCCAAGGATTTTGATGCCCTGTTTGCGCTTAGTTATGGTTTGGCAGAGTTTGCTCTGGCCACTGAGTTGAGCCTGGAGAATTTAGCGAGCCTGAATGAACATCGTTACAAGCAACTCGTCGTTCTTAAACGCAGTAAACCTTTGGGTCAAAGTGTTGTTTTAGTTAAAAATTTTGATAACAAAGAAAAAGATGCATTAACACAGAGTTTTAGAAAGATGCCCGAGTCTCAGGATGGACGCCAGGCAATGGGAATGATTGGTTTGGATGCCTGGCAACTTCAGCGTTCCTGGCATGAATCAAATAGCATCCAGGGGGCCAGCAAATAATGCAGATCAGGCCATATTTATATAGAGCTATTTTATTGCCGCTGGTTGCCTTGCTGGCGGCCTGCGCCACGAACATGCCGGAGAGTCAAGTTAACCAGCTATATGCTTTGGTTAAGCATGGTGAGCCGGTGTTACCAAAACCTGAAAAAATTCTGGTGGTCAGCAGTAATCGTGCTATTGATCGTTATGCCATTGCCGAGTCGGCATTTCTGGAGTCCTTCTCTGAGGAAGATCTATATGTCATGGATCTGCAGGGCAAATTGAAACCCGTTGATTATGTTCAAGATGCATTAAATGCCCAGCAATTTGATTTAATTTACGCCATTGGTGCGAAAGCCTTAGGGTCCATTAATGTGATTGCACCGAATAGCCCGGTCGTCTATTCAGCCGTACTGAATTGGCGTCGTTTTCTGGATCATAAGCATTACTATGGTATTTCAAGCGAACTGTCTCCTCAGGCGCAGTTAACCTGGTTCAAGCTCTTCTTCCCCGAGATTAAAAAAATTGCTGTGTTTTACAGTAAAGAAAACAAAGCATTGATTGAGGACGCCCACAAGGTGGCAGCAAATCTCTCAATCACCTTAAATGCCCAGGAAGTGAAAAACCAGGTTCAGTTAGAAAAGTTGAGCAATAAGGTGCTTGATGCTGCGG
>JBFHPN010000293.1:0-4047 GCA_041592735.1 Oleiphilaceae bacterium
CAATCCGGTTCCGCTGTCATGACTGCTCTCGAACGCCAACCGATCATAGACATCCTTGACCATATCATCGAGCCCTTGATTCACTATCGGTAGCTCGTAGTCGGACTCCAAAATCAGCAAACCGTCTTTAAAATAGGAGGCAAGTTTGAATAAACCCAACTCAATGACTCTCATACCTTGGTGATTCACAAATACAAACTTACTAAAACCCCTGGCTACCCATACCAAGCGAATATAAGTTGATTCACTATTTGCCTTTTCAAACCTGAACCACGCACCCAGCGCGAAAGACTTTACTTTAAGAATCCAGTCTTTCAGCTCCTGAGACTTGGATATATTACGCCTCAATCTATCTTCTTCCGTTTCGGGCAGAACTAATTGTTGAGCCTGCTCACATAAATGCATGCCTTTGGGCGCATTCATAATAAACGCTTTTAACGCTTCACGTATATCATTGGACGCCACCTCAGTGCAGGACACTTTTTTAAGGCCTTCCTGAATTTTAGGCAAAATTACTCTTATATCTAAAGGTATTCTGGGATCATCTGCAAAGGCAATTAAACGGTCAATCACTGAGAGCCCTTCCTGCCATGCCACGCTATCTCCGCCCTGATTGATATGCGTATATTTAAGATATGCCTCCCAGCCTTGGTTGATCAGTGTAATAACCGCAGTAGGGACAAATTTATGCGCTATACGCTGATTAATTGCCTCTGTCACCGCAGCATCAGCCTCCTCTACTTTAAAGGCGCTTTCGGCAGATGCAGTCACTCGCTCAACATTTTTCACGAAGGCGGTATTATGACGTTCAACCATCTCATCCAACGCTGTCAGCGCCTCATCAAACACCTTTGTATCTTCATCAAACTCAGCCACCACTTTATTGACGAGCATTTCAAGTTTGTCTCTGGTGCTGGGGTGCAATTTAGATCCTTTTGCGCCTATCTGGGCAATTCGATTCATTACGGCACGAACTGTACTTTGATGATTTGCGAAGAACATTTCATCTTTTAAAAGAACTTTCAGAATAGGAACATCCAGCTTTAGCAGGTATTTCTTGGCTTCATCACTGATTCGAGGATTGCGTCGCATGCTCATAAAGAAACGATCAACTACATCGATTGCCACTTTATGCTGGCCACCTATATCCCGTTCATTGCCCGACAGCTTAAGCCTTTCACTTACACGCTCCATCAGGCTTGGGATTTCTTCTACCTCTCTGTTAGCGACATTCGCACTTTGAAGCAAAGACAGCTCCTCTTTAAATTCAGACGGCGTGATCATGGGCTTGAGCGGTTCACCCGAATCTGAGCTTTTGCTGGACGGTCGCAGGTTCTTCAATAACTGATCTATATTCCTCAGCGCCAACTGAGCGTTACGCTGGTTTTCAGAAAAAGGCGCTATCGAATTGCTATTACCAGACACTGAATCGCTAGAAGACTGACTAAAAGGCGGCAAGGTAAATGCACGAGAGACGCTGGCTTCATCTTCTCTTTTGGGGTTTACGCTTAGCTGATCTGCCGTCTCTAGCGGAATATCTTTTTGCTTCTGCGAAACGGGGGGCATTTCATGATTGTCCGAAGTGCCATATTCGACCTTAGGCTTGGGAGGCTGAAGATTTTTGACAATAGAGGCACGCTTGACATCCATCTTAGGCAGAACATTATGCTCTATCAGTATGTCGTTAAGCGTATTATAAAGATCACTGAGTTGTGTCATGACCGTTTCTTCAAACAAACGGAATATTTGTTTCTCAATCACACTATCAACAATTAATGACTGCACAACCGGCTGAAAAGCACTAACCAGAAGCGCCGGCCCGAATACACTTTGATGATGCCTTTTATCTCCGACACCCAGGGCATCCAATCTCAACTTTAAGGGTAATAGCAGTGATTGGTACTTGGACTCGCTCTTCATGATCAGTACTCTGGCAAGTAACCAATCCTCAAACTCCTCTTTATCAATGAGCGATAATTTATCACTCATTGATTTCCGTTTCTCTAAATGCGCATTAAATGCCGCAACAGGGTCTTGAATACCAAGCAAGACCTCTTTTTGTAAATGATCACTGGTTTGTTTGATTTTTTCGGCGATGGCCATGAGTTTATTAGCGGTTTGATCATCGGATGCTTTCACGGCCTGTGCCTGCAATAATGCCGCTAATTCCCCCCAAAACTTTTCCAGTAAACTGCCAAAGTCTGAATAAATGCAAGCAATACACTTTTGAATTATTTTTTGGGAGGATACATTCAGATCAACTGAAACCCCCATACTGATGGAAGCATTAATCAGAGACTGAACCGCCTGATCATAACGTTGCGTGAAACGCAAGCCACAGGCACCTTCAATAGAATGTGCAATTTCTGCACGAATTTTAAATTCCTGGCCATTTTCCCCTGTAAATACCAGCGATACATGAGCGCTTTTGGTTTGAAAATCGGGGAACTCCTGCAAACGCGCAGAGGCTCCGCCAAAGAACTTAACAAACATACCATCCAGACAAAAATCTGTAATGATGCAATTTAAACCAAAACCATCACGAGTAAGCATCATCGCGTCATGGTGAATAGGTTTTCTAAGACTCGAGCGTCTTTCTGAAGATTTTTTCATAATGAAGCGCTAATAAAACCCTGCTGATTATTGAATTTCTTTCATTAACACTTTTGCATTTCGAGAAGTATTGTAATTCTTCTCTCCGGGCAAGGTATTAGGCGAAACCGGAGCGAAACCTCGTTCTTTAAACCATTGTTCGGTTTTCGTCGTTAAAACAAAAAGTTTTGTCATTTTTAGCGCGATTGCGCGTTGCGTAACTGCTTCTAGCAAACGATCCCCCCGCCCCATCTTGCGATAGTCAGGGTCAACCGCGAAACAGGATAATTCCCCTGCACTGTCTTTCGGAAAGGGGTAGAGCCCGACACAACCGATAATCGCATTATCTCTGACTTCCACCAAAAAGTAATCGATCTCCGTTTCCAGTAATTCTCGAGAACGCCTGACCAAATAACCCTGTTCTTCAAGAGGCCGAATCAAACTCATAATCCCATTCGTATCTTCCAGCTTTGCCTGGCGAATCTGATCAAACTCATCGATGGAAACCATGGTGCCGTGACCATCACGAGTGAACAACTCCTCTAACAATGCCCCATCATGCGTATAGCTGAGTAAGTGAACACGCCTGACACCTGATTGACAGGCATGCGCTGCCGCTAGCAGCTGGTTAATTTGAGCATGTTTATGGCTCTGGGTGGATACGTTATTTACCGCATATCTGGCGGTCAGGTTATCGACATAGTCTATCGCTTGCTTTACCGTTAACTGATGAACAAAGTCGCCCTCACCCGTTTTCAGACCTGTTTCATTTCCAAAGAATATCAATTTATCCGCACCGACACGTATCGCCATTTCTGCGGCGAGTGATTCATAACTTAAATTGAATACTTCACCCGTCATTGAATAGCCAGTAGCCGGCACAAGAATAATGGATTGATTCTGCAAGTGCTGTTGAATCGAGCTCACATCTATCTTACGGACTTGTCCTGTTAAACCCAAATCTATGCCGTCACTCACACCAAAGGGCTTGGCCATGACAAAATTGCCACTCACGACATTGATACGCGCGCCCTGCATCGGTGAGTTAATCACGCCCATCGAGAGTTTGGCTTCAAGTTCTGAACGAAGCCGACCATAGGCAGAAAGCAAGTAGGGAATCATGTCCTCATTGGTGATTCTCAATAATTGATGCTTAAGCTGATAAAAACGTGAAGCTATTTGGTTTTTTAACAGAATTTCATCGATCTGTGGCCGTGCACCAAAAACGATAATCAGTCGAATACCCAAACTATTCAGAAGCGCTATATCATGAATTATATTTTCCAGATTGCCATGTGCCAGTGATTCGCCACTCAGCGCCAGCACCATGACCTGATTACGTTGTGCATTTATGTACGGCGACGCATGTCGAAACCAGGCAACCCATTCTTTCATTTCAGACATAGTTCAAATACTCTCATTTCAAACTGGCGGCATCGCCTTGCTCATAAGCAG
>JBFHPN010000294.1:0-4042 GCA_041592735.1 Oleiphilaceae bacterium
CTTATCTAAATGCGCTCCGCAAAGAGCGAATTCCGGTTTCCATTTTCTTGGTGAACGGCATTAAATTACAGGGTCAGATCGAGTCATTTGATCAGTTCGTCATACTTTTGAAAAATACCGTCAGCCAAATGGTATACAAGCACGCTATATCTACGGTTGTTCCTGCTCGTAATGTGCGCGTGAGCACACCGGAAGATCAGGAAGCTTAATCGCCTTGTGCCGGTCAGGGATGTCTGGCAGCATAAAATCTTCACGGGGTGTCGTTAAACGGTTTTTTAGTGGCCCCCTGTTTATTTCTTACCTTCTGTTTTCCTCGAATGTTCTTCTCTGGAGAGCGCTTCTATGTTTGACCGCCCTGATTCTGGTGAATTAGCTGTACTTGTACATATAGACTTTTATGCGGATGAAAAGCGCGAAGATGTTAATGAGTTTAAAGAGCTCGTTGCGTCTGCTGGGGTTGAGGCGCTTCGTGTGGTGCTTGGATCCAGAGACAAACCCGACCCAAAATATTTTGTGGGTAAAGGAAAACTTGAGGAACTTCGCTTCGAGGTTGAACATTCGAATGCCGATGTTGTCTTGTTTAACCATTCGTTGTCCCCCAGTCAGCAACGTAATCTCGAAGCTGCTTTGGCGTGCAGGGTGATAGACAGAACAGGCGTTATTCTGGATATTTTTGCCCAGCGTGCCCGTACCCATGAGGGTAAATTGCAAGTTGAGCTGGCACAACTGGAGTATATGTCTACCAGGTTGATCCGGGGGTGGACGCACTTGGAACGCCAAAAAGGCGGTATCGGTTTACGTGGTCCGGGTGAGACGCAATTAGAGACCGACAGACGTTTGCTCCGCGGGCGAATCAAAACCATTACAGCGCGTCTTGAAAAAGTCAGAAAGCAGCGTGATCAAGGGCGAAGAGCGCGTGTTCGTGCCGAGATTCCGACGATTTCATTAGTGGGGTATACCAACGCCGGAAAATCTACCCTTTTTAACCGCTTAACCTCCTCAGACGTCTATGCGGCAGATCAGTTATTCGCAACTCTGGATCCGACTTTAAGGCGCCTGAATATACCCGATATCGGGCACACCATACTGGTTGACACGGTGGGTTTTATTCGTCATTTGCCGCATAAGCTGGTCGATGCATTCAGGGCAACTCTTGAGGAAACCTGTAATGCGACCTTGTTACTCCATGTCATTGATTGTCATGATGAAAATCGCCAGGATAATATCAAGCAGGTTGAAAATGTGCTAGAAGAGATTGGTGCAGATGATATTCAAACGCTTATGGTATATAACAAACTAGACTTGCTGGATGAGCGGACCCCCAGGATAGATCGTGATGAGGAGGCGGTGCCCAGGCGTGTTTGGGTATCGGCACAAACGGGCGCAGGGCTTGATTTGTTACATAAAGCGATCGCAGAATTACTCGGCAATGAAGTGATTCATAAGAAAATCGAATTTACTCCGAAGATGGGTAAATTACGAGCCTTGTTATATGCCGCTTCAGCCGTTATGGGTGAGCAGTCTGATGAGCAGGGCAAAACTTTTCTGGAAATTCGCATGCCAAAAGTGGATTTTGAGAAAGCGCTCAGGCAGTCCGATATTCAGGAAAAAGAGTTGGTTTATGTTTAATTACATACGGCTACCAAAAAGAACGATAAATCATCTTCTGGCTCTACGTTTTTGAATTTTCAGTCTATACTCCATGAATAGCGCATATTTTGAATGCTTAGGTTTTTTTGATCGACCTGTTCAACTTATGTGATGGTTTAACAGGTTTACATAGGAACGATGGGTATGTCATTTCGTAAAACGCTCCTGGCCTTATCATTTCTGCCCGGTTTGATGCTCTCAGGTTGTAGCGGAGATAGCGGAGAAAAGTTTAGTTTGGGGAACGGAGATGGTGATTTTGAGGCACCTCCATCCGGTAATACGGGGAACACTGGCGGTTCGTCTGGTAATACGGGTTCTTCTAGTCAAATAAGTTTTGTGCCGCTTTCTGTCTATGAAAGGTTATCCAGCTATTCCGGCTTTGATGGTGATGGCTTGTTTCAGGGCGAAATGCAGGATCCTTTGATTCCGGTATATTTAATTAACCCTATTAACACCGCAACCCTGGCTGCATCGACCTCAGCAGTGGCCAGTGATTTCAAGATGACCGTTGATGATGTTGAGATTGATCCCAAAGAAAGTTTCCCTGTATTGCAGAAGATAGTCGGAAATCCTGTATTTTTGAGAACGGCATTGCTATTTGATCTGACCAATAGCGCCGATGAAGTGGATTACGAAAAATTGTTTGCAGAGGCAAAAAATTATATAACGGCCGCAAAAGCCAGCAGCAATCCGATTATAGCTAATCAGGAGTTCGTGGTTTGGGGGTTCGGTGATAGAAATCCTGCGCAGCCTAATATTTATGAGGTCACTTCAGGTTTTACTTCAGATCAGACTACCATCGAATTGGCATTGGATAATTTGAAAGCGCGTGTTGATGCCGGTGCCAATGTTGGCGCGACAAGCAATTTGCATAAGGCAATTGTACAGGTCGTGGGTCGTTATAAAGATGACGATGCGGATCCGCCCATTGACTTTTCATTAGATGGCGACAATGAGCTGTTCGATGCAGTAACCAGTAATGGTGTGGTTTTATCGCAGTTAGCTGTATTTTCTTCCGGGCCTGATACCTTGCTGGAGTTTGATTCAGCTAAAATGGTCAACGCCATTCAATCTCAAGGGTTTTTACAGTTTGACCCGGCAGACCCTACAGCCAGTACGCAAAATTTTACCAATAAGGCTGTTTTTTATTTTGTTGTCGGCAATACAACTGCCGGAGAAGAATATGAAACTTTAAGTGCAGAAGCTGAACGTACACGCTCGCTTACCCTTTCTGGTGGAAACTACACTTTTGCTAATACGCTCATTAGTGACCAGATCGCTGCGATCAGTAAGCGCATCAATTTAAATAACCAGTATATTTATCGCTATGCCTTCCTGCCAAGACAAGGTGATCATACTGCGGTTTTATCCTCTAGAAGTACGGACTTCAATTATTCTTTGACCACCCAGTATAGCTCTGAATATTTCGAAACGGGTGTGTGGAACGAAAAGCCATATAAGACCTTGGGATCTCCCTCTTTTGAGTTGTCTTCTTTAGTTGAAATAACGGGCCCAAATGGGGAATATCTGGCCGGTGATCAGGCGAGTCTGTCAGTCGTTTCCAGGTTTAGACCCGCAACCCGCTGGACCAGCAGAACATACAGCCAGGCCACAGACTATGATTGGGTGCTTACAAGTGGGGAGGGTACCAAAAATACCGATGGTTCTTATACTGTGACCAGTATTACTGGTGACACAGCGACGCTTGAAGTAACCAATACAGTTCGCGGCGAATCTGCCAGAATTACTCTTTCCAATTAATCTTTGATTATTCCATAGCAATATCCCTAGGGATATTGCTATTCAAATTGCTTACATTCATTCCCAAAATTCCTTGCTGTTGTTTGTTAAGATCAATACTATGTGTGTTTTGAAATGTGCATTGCCCGTGAAATAAAAAAACTGGGTAAATAGCCTTAACGTCTGTATTCTTTTTTAACTAAATACGAACTTAACCAATATAATTGAACGGAGAACTCTATGGCCTGGAATGAGCCGGGTGGTAACCGCAATGATAATGACCCTTGGGGAAATAATAATCGGGGCCGAAATGGGGGTAACAACCAGGGGCCACCAGATTTGGATCAAGCTTTAAAGCAGTTGCTGGACAAAATTAACGGTTTGTTTGGTAGCGGTGGTAACAAAAACAATGGCGCAGGTGGTAAATCCTCGGGCAGTGGCTCGGGAGGCATCTTCGTTATTGCGCTAATTGTCCTCGCAGTGTTTTTAGTCTTTAAATCTATCTACACCATTGATGAGCAGCAGCGTGGTGTTGTCCTGCAATTGGGTAAATATAACCGTACACTGGATCCGGGTTTGCGCTTTGTCATTCCTCTGGTAGAAAAAGTGATACCGGTCAACGTGACGAATGTGCGCAATGCGGAATTAAAGC
>JBFHPN010000295.1:0-4037 GCA_041592735.1 Oleiphilaceae bacterium
ACTGGAAGCTGATCACGAGTTCTTGACTCGCGGCGGTGTTTTCTCAGAAGACATGATTAATGCATTTATCGAACTGAAGCGTGGCGATGTTGAGCGTATCAACATGACCACTCACCCACTTGAGTTTGAAATGTATTACTCACTGTAATTAGGATCCGCTCTGACAGATAGATTATCTGCCAGGTCGATTACTCCAGGCATTTGCCAACAGTTAAAAAGCCCGACTATAGTTTATATAGCCGGGTTTTTTACATTTGTTCTACAAATAACTATTTAAAGTAACTTACAAATAAACGATAAAATTCTATAGTTATGGGTCATATTGAACTACATTTGACACCCTCATCAGAAGCCACCGGAGCACGCTATGGCCGCTATCAATAGCCAGACCTTCAATGGTCAGTCTAAAGGCTATCCTCAACAAGATAAGTCAGTTGACAATCTAGCGCCAGCCACCATAGAAACGATCGCTGATGACATTGAACTAACACAGCAGCTCGTGCAGGATCCCAGCGAATGGAACACCGATGATATCGCATTGATACAGGAAGCTTTATTAAATGAAGATTTCGACTTCTCTCAACTTCCACCGACCGCTGCAGGCCAAAACGAGGCAAATAACCTAAACGCACCCATTAACGACAAATCTCAACACAGCCCTATTCTTCTAGAGGAAGACGGTTTAATTATTCAATACCGCAGCACAGAACTACCTTTAAATGAACGCGCCGACCTTATCGAGTCAACGCCTGTTCTGACTAACAACGAACCCGCCAACGCCACTGCAGTAGTAACGAGCGCACCGCAGTCCAGCGGGGATTCAATCAACATTTCTTTAAGTGAAGATTTCATCACTCGCGCTCAGGGAAAACTCGATATCGGTACAGGTTTCACTGAGCAGACGCTTGACTCCCGCTACGGGTCCCTTTCAGTTAGCACAGATGGCACCTGGGTGTATCAACTTAATAATCAGCTAACGGATATCCAATCCTTAGGCGCCGGGCAATCATTGAATGAAACCCTGACACTGAAGACAGCTTCAGGAAAGTCAGTTGAACTGAACATTGCCATTCAAGGCAGCAATGATCAAGCGTTGATCAACGGTGATAAAACAGGCCAGGTAACTGCTGACACAGTTGAGAACCTGCAGGAAACGCCACCCAGCGTTAGCGGAAAACTTCAGGTTCAGGACATGGATAATGGCGAAGCACGCTTTATCGAAAATGCTGAGATTCAAGGCAATTTCGGCATTGCACAAATCAATGCATCGGGAGAATGGCATTACAGCCTGAATAATCACTCAGATGCCGTGCAGGGCTTGCGTACAGGTGAAAAACTTTTAGATTTATTTTCAATTAAGACCGTTGACGGCACCAAACAATTAATACAAATAAGCATTGAAGGCGTGGATGACAAACCTATTCTGGGTGGCAGCAATTTATCCATCCTGGATTTGGAAAGCCAACTGGAAACCAGTGGCGCGCTGACGATCAGAGACCCTGATTTTGGCCAGTCTGCATTTCAACCTACAAACAACATCAGCTCAAAACTGGGCTATGGCTCTGCAGAAATTGACGCACAAGGTAACTGGCTGTTCACTCTGGATCATGACTTCACCAGCGCCAATCCGGTAATCGAAGGCCAAACACGCATAGACAGCTTTGATGTCTTCACTGTCGATGGCACCAGCCAGACGATTCACATCCCCATTCAAGGCAGCAATCAACCCTTATATGCCCAGACAGACACCCTGAAGACTCAGCAACTCCTGGTAGATACCCAAAACCAGGAATCCCTCTTTGGCGACTCAACACCAACTGAATCCAGCGGCTACACTGCACCAAATTTGGACATTGCAGCTTCGTTCACGGCGACAAACAGTGACTCGTTACTGCAGATTGAACCGGCTCATAACGCGGATATTGGTCTGGTTTGACACAATCCTAGCGTATACAACAGCTAAGCACTGTAATTGCTTACAAGGTTTCGTCATCCGACAAGAAAGAGACAGCGCCACCCTGCAATTTGGTTCTGAGGGCCTCGCGATCCAATAGTTTTCGCTGAACGGCATCAGGCAGATCGGTGAAGATGATTACCCCTTTCTTGACTAAAACACCGATCAAATCCTCTGTAACTCTTGCTAACTCCGCATCGGTAGCATTAAGCGCCTGGATAATCAGTTGTTGATTCTCATCCTGAATGCTCATTGCGTATTCCTCAAGCTTTGTTGCAATTCAACCTGATCGACAGGCAAGTCAATGGTGAAAACGGATAATAAGCGCCCTTGTAAGTGCAACATTTGATATTTAGCCAAGAGCAACACTTGCTGCGCTTCATGCAGCTGGGTTCTGGCTCTAAGCAATTCATTCTCCGCATCCAGCAGGTCAATCAAACTGCGCTGCCCGATATTGAACTGTTTTGCATAGGCCGCTTTTGTGGTCATTGCAGACTCCACATAGTCCTGAAGAAAACCCACCCGCTTATTTCCTGACTCATAACTAAACCAGGCTTTTGAAGCTTCTTGCTGTAGATCTCGTCTCAGGTCATCAATCTCATAACGCAACTGCTGTGATTCAAATTTCGACTGGCGGTTTTTGGCGACATCTGCGCCACCATTGTATAAATCATAACGCATTCGCAACATCACAAACGCATCACTGTTTCGACCACGCACGGCATCAATATTTTCATTCCATGATGCACCCGATTCTAAATAAAGGCTGGGATAATGGCTGCTTGCACTGGCCTTTTCCTGAAATTGCCTGGCCGCGAGACGTTTTAGCTGATAGTTGAGGAAAGCATTACCGGCCAATGCTGACTCACGCAAGGCTAACTCTGTTTCTGGCATGACATGCATGTCGCCATGAAAAGACAAACTTTGCCCTGGCAGTTGTCCGGTCTCTCTTTGATATTCTGCATTGGCTGCCAGGACCTGGCTCTTTGCTTCTTCAAGATTGGCCAGCGCTAAAGACAGCCTGGCACTTATTTGACTAATTCGCGCACGATCATCCTTACCTGAACGAACCCTTAGGCCGATATCTTTAGCAATTTGTTCATGCACCTGCAAATTTTGCAAATGATCGTCCAACAGTTTATTGGTGGTTGCGACGTTTAGGTGAACTTCAATTGCACGTAAAGCCAGCTCCGACGCCACATCCAACATAAGCCAGTCCTGTGCATGCAAAGACTGGGTCTGCCCGAGCCGACGATTATCTGCATTAAAACCATCAAAAAGCATTTGCGACAGTGTAACACCGGCTTCACGACGCTCCATTTCCTCCGAACCTGAGCCGTTTAAGGCGCGTGTGGTGCTATTGTTACTATCCTCTCTTCCGATACCAAGATTGAATGAAATCTTTGGTAAAAAGGCAGATTCAACCTGAGTTAACTCGGCTTGTATGCTTTTTTTCTGATAGACGTTGGAAAATAGCTTCGGATGGGACTTGAGGGCCAGCTGGACACTTTGTTCAATTGTACGCAATGCGCTGGCATGCTGATCATTCTGAGCGGCACAAACGGATACCCAAAAGCAGCTTACAGCCAGGAACCATAGGCCTGCTTTTTTTTTATAGTGCATGAATAGAACCTCTGGCAGCCAATGCAAAACACACTAAGGCTACTTATTATTTGAATTTCAGCTTAACGAATCAGGGCTCTGATAACGCTACCTGTTTCGCTTTTAATATGGGTTTCAGCAAATAGCTCATTAAGGTTTTTTTGCCTGTCAGAATATCCACCTCGGCAAGCATTCCCGGGATAATGGGTAATGAATAGTGCTCATTGCCAAGGTTATTTTTAGAGGTTTTGACACGCACCAGATAAAAACTTTCTTTATCCTCATGCCCGATTGAGTCAGCACTTATATGTACCAACTCAGCCTCTAAACCGCCATAAACCGTAAAATCGTAAGCGGTGAATTTTACCATTGCTTTTTGCCCGGGGTATAGTCGGGCGATATCAGCCGGACGTATTTTCGTTTCAATAAGGAGGCTGTCTTCCAAAGGCACAATACTGATCAGATCCATACCAGGTTGAAC
>JBFHPN010000296.1:0-4027 GCA_041592735.1 Oleiphilaceae bacterium
AGAATAATGATAAAAGCATGACCACCTATACCAGTTCAGTAAAAGGCCGAAACAAACAAGTCCTCCCACTATGGCGTGAACATGATACGACATTAGACAGAAATGAGGCGCTCGACGTTCAGACAGATATCAACAAATTTGCACAAGGAAGATTATTTGGGCTTTTAACGCACAAAAAGAAGATGGGTACCTTATCTGAGACTGAACAACATATGCTGGAAGATAAAATACAGCAGGAAGAAAAAGATGTGTTTGAGCAGCTTTCTGAGAATCACCGTGAATACCTGAGATTAAAAGAGCAATTAACGCCGTTTGAAGGAAAAGATGGCGACATAGCGAAACAGGCAAGGCAATCTTTAAATGGGGACCTGGAAAAATTATTGGATAAGTGCATCGAAAACAGCGAACAAGAAAGCTTCATCAGAGAATTCATCTTGATGCTTACAAATACAAAGAAAACTGCATTTCTGGACCTAGCTACAAATAAGAAAAATAAAATCACGAAAGCGAATAGAAATGCAAAAATTCAGGCGCTTAAAGATAAATACCAGCTAGAGGCTAAAGATTTGTGAGCCCCGCCTTCCAAACACTGGCCAGCCATTTCCAGTTGTTACGTTTAAAGGTTTTTATGCAGCTTCAGCAGGATACGATCCTGCCGGCCTTTAAAGGTTCGATGCTGCATGGCTGGTTTGGGCACGCCTTGAAAGGGACAGATGAACATGCGTTTCATGTGTTTTATGGTGAGCACGCTGGGCAACAGCCCAAGCCCTATATGATCTGCCCTGGTGCAGACCGCAAAACAACATGGCATCGTGGTGAAATATTCGATTTCGACATCGTGTTGTTTGGCGATGCTTGCCAGTTTGCAGAAACCGTTATTCAGGCCTGCCAAAACGGTGAAGCCTTGGGTTTTGGCGCCAAGCGCTGCCCACTTAAACTAATTAGTATCAGCTCAGTCTTGCCTGCTAGTTTGCGTGCGGGCATTCACCCTTATTACTTAAGTGAGCATTTCAACCAGCCCCTCCCCACTCAGTTGCAAACAGAGCTTGCGCTGCACTTTACCAGCCCGGTGCGTCTAAAGCATCGTGGCAGTATCCTCAAACATGGAGCCCCGAGACTGGATGAGTGCATTCGGCATATTTACCGACGCTGGCTATTGTTGAGCCGCTTCTGGGTAGTGGATGATGATCAACTCTTCAACGCCCTGAATGAAGAACTGCCGCGTCTGGGTGATTACGAAATGGCCGACCATAGTTATTACGAAGACTGGCAGCGCTATTCCCATAAACAGCAGGATGCCCTGCCCTTTGGTGGACTGATGGGGCAAGTGAGCTTCTTTGGTGATATTGCGACGGCCCACCCATGGCTGGCGCTTGGGATGCACTTGCATATGGGTGGCAAAACCACCTTTGGTCTGGGTGGTTTCCAGTTGATTGGCTGAGTTGACTCGCACATGAGGCGCCTCAGCTACGGTTCTTAGTGTAATCGCGTATTCTGGGCTAGTTGTTCCATTGGCAAGTCTTCATGGCTTATTTCCTGAATCATCTCAAGGCATTCTTGCAAAGGCCCGCTGACCCGCTCTGCTAATAGATCGGCAATCAGAAACAGACTCTCGATCAATGCCTGGGTGGGTTCGCCTTGTTCATTATCCACGATCACATTTACCTTTTTACCCGACCGCAACAAAGCTATTTTCGAGGTATACTCCAGATCCCTCTCGAAAGCAGACTTGATCAGTGACATGGTCACTTTCAGTTGTTGTTCAGACATATAGTTACTCCTAAATAATTCAAAAAATGGCGATATTTGTAAGACGCTAACCTTGGATTGTCATGAGTAAAACGAATCATCGAAGCTGGAGCTAAAATCATCCATACTGCTAGTAAAATCATCGAACCCTGAATTAACGTCATCGAAACCCGTATGTAAGTCATCCATGCCATGGCTTAAATCCTGGTGAATCGAATGCAAATCTTCTGCATGCAAATCCGATCCAAAAGGGTTTCCCGCAACATCCACTCCCCCGATTCCACCAACCATTAAGAGCCCCGTGGCAGGATTGATGGTAGTTTCGCCAAGTTCATCAATGCTGCTATGTATGGTGGCGATTGCATCACTTTCGCTCAAACTGGTTCCTACGTCATCATATAACACGGGAATCTCACTCGTTTCTGAGAGATCACTTGATTGTGCTACTTGTTCTGCCATACCCTCACTAAAGCCACCCCACAATGCGGCTAAAAAGCCAAAGAAAACGGAAAATGCGAGTGAAGCCAACACACTGAAACCGACAGCGATAAACAATAAATCAAGCACACCCGAAAATGATGTATGCAAGGCGGCATAAACACCCGTAAAGGTAGACAAAAAAATAGTGACAGGGTGACGCATACGTTTTGAAAGCATAAGAACTCCTCATTAACTCATCATTAACTCATCATGCATTCAGCTTAGCAAATATCGTGGCCTTCAATAGCCATCACAAATTTGTGAAAGAACCGTTTTCGCCACTTTTCGTTATTCTGATCATTAAGGGAAATTCGCCCTTTGAATGCCTGTACACCAACCAGGTATTTGTGAGCCATTCACTTCAGGAGACATCTATGGAAACACTCTATATCGACCAGAAAAACGCATATATCAGCACCAACGGCAAACAGTTAGTAATTAGACAGAATCAACCATCAGAATTAACGTTCAGTCATGTATTAACCCTGCCATTAAGCCAGATGCAATCTCTGGTGATTACGGCAGACTGCCAGTTATCTACCACAAGCCTGCATAAGCTCGGCCAGGCCGGGGTCAGCGTGCTGTGTATTAATCCGCGCAACCCCTCGGCCAGTGTGGTCTGTTATAACGGCAAGCATGGCAATGCCTACCGCCGAATGGCGCAATACCAGCTCTATACAGACACAGCACGCAGCCTGCAATTAGCGCGTATTCTGGTAAAGCACAAACTACATAAACATGCAGTGTTAATTAAAAACCTTGCCGCGCACTATCCAACACAACGGTTTTTATTGCTGAAAGTGGCCGCAGAAATTCAGGTGCTAAAGCACCAGGCCATGCAGGCAGGAAATATGGCTCAGTTATTAGGCTATGAAGGTGCCGCAGGTAAACGCTTTTTTGAAGGTTTCAAGGAAACCTTCGATCAACATTGGGGGTTTAACGAACGTAATCGCCGGCCGCCCAAAGACCCGGCCAATGCGATTTTGTCCTTAAGTTATGCCATGGTGCATTACGAGGCAGTGCTTGCCATCAGCGGTTCCGGGCTGGATTCACAGTTGGGCATTCTGCATCGTATTGCCTATAATCGCGACTCGCTCGCCTGTGATCTGGTGGAACTGTTTCGTATGCGAATCAATGAATGGGTATGGCAGCAATTCAAGACAGACACCTTTCGCCCGTGTCATTTCAAAATAGAGCATACCGCCTGCCTGTTAAGCCGAGAAGGCAGCCAGATTTTTTATGCTCAGTTTCACAACCAAATGCGCATCTGGCGTAAGGCCATCCGATATTATGTGCACATTTACGCGCGCTATCTGGACAAACATTATCAGGAGGTGGCCGCATGAGTTCACGCAGCCCTCGCCTGCTCTGTTACGATATTCGTTGTGCAAAGCGCCTTAAAAAAGTCCATAAAATAGCCAGCGACTATATGCTGGCGATTCAGTACAGTGTGTTCTATGCTGAATTAACAGAGACGGAGGTACAAAAAATCATCACGCAGTTACATTCGGTGATTGATCCGGAAACGGATGATGTGAGATTATACAAAACCAGAGCGTTACAGACTGAACACAGTTTGGGAAAAGCCGCGGATCATAATGGTATCCTGGTGTTTTTTCCGAGTGGAAACAGGCTGTAAACGGGTGGTAAAAAAGAAGTGACAAAAATTGTCACCTCAGTTTTCATACCCCCCTTGCAATGCATTGAATTTAAAGTGTTATTTATATGCCTGCCCTCTGAACCATGCCCTGACTTTGAAGGGATTAAGACGAAAAAGAATCTAATCAATAAAAAAAAT
>JBFHPN010000297.1:0-4022 GCA_041592735.1 Oleiphilaceae bacterium
ATAAAACGCCGCGGCGATACCTAAGCCAATAAGTGACGCTGTAATAAAATCCAGTTTCCAGATTTTACTAAGCCCTTTCAAGGCCAGGTAGGTGCTGAATGACCACGCCATGACTGCAATAAGAATCGGAACAAATTTATTCGCCGATTGCAGCATGTCGTTCTGATAAATAATTTTCTTTTTAATAAATAAGAGAAAACCGGCCGCAATTAGACCACCCAGGACTGGTGATATTACCCAACTGGAGACAATTGCCCCCATCTTATCCCAGTTGGCAATCCCGAAGCCGCCAGCCGCAACCCCTGCACCCAGTACACCGCCAACAATAGAGTGCGTGGTGGATACGGGAGCACCAAACAAGGTCGCCAGATTAAGCCATAAGGCACCCGCCAGCAGGGCGGAAACCATTAACCAGATGAAGGTTTTACTATCATCAATTTTTGAGGGTTCAATAATGCTGTTTTTTATCGTTGAAACAACTTCACCACCGGCAATCAATGCACCAGCGGCCTCGAAAATGGCGGCAATTATAATTGCCCAAAAAAGCGTAATCGCCTTTGAGCCAACAGCCGGCCCGACATTATTGGCGACATCATTGGCACCAATATTCATAGCCATATAGCCGCCAATAACCGATGCGGCCATTAACACAATACTGCCGTGCATACCCTGAAACGTCAGGTAAACATAAAGCATGATGCCTGCCATGAAGAACAAGCTTAGCCCAAGACGTATAAATTGAGTTTGCTGCTGATAGGCTTTACGTTCAGACTTTTGCATATCTTTTAGACCCATTTAACTGCCCCTTTTCTAGCAAAAAATACTGGTGCGAACTATAAAGCCTGAAAACTGAAAATGTAACTCATAATTAAGATTATTTTCATAAAAGCTTAGCATTCGCGCCCTATATCAGACAAAATCAGACACACCTTAAAGCTTTATATAAAGTCGTTATTTATTTAATTTCAATAGATTACCGGCTTCTATTCGCTTAAATGATAGCCAATTATTCAGTAAATAGATTTTGCCTGTAAAATAAATTTGTTTATGCTAAACGCTTTGTTTTGTGGAACGACACTATGCCAAAGATCATACTTGTGCGCCATGCCCAGGCTTCTCTTGGAAAAAGCGACTACGACGCGCTATCTGATTTAGGTCATAAACAGGCGGCCATACTTGGAAACTACATTGAACAAGCTTCATGGCAGCCAGAGTGCATCATTACGGGCAGTTTAAACCGCCATAAACAAACAGCCAGCGGCATTCAAAATGCCCTTTCTCAGAGCATACCCACAATAGAAAATCCTGACTGGAATGAGTTTGATTTCAAACGCTTAATTCAAAGCTATCTCGAGCAGCACCCCGAAGAATTACCGGAAAAGAATGATGTTCGCGCTTTTTTTTCTATTCTAAAAAAAGCGATGCTAGCGTGGTCTTGTAATGAACTTAGCCCTAAATCAGGACCAATGGAAAGCTGGAATACTTTTTCGGACAGGATCAACAACGCTATCAAAGAGACTCAAAAACTGTCAGGCGATAACCCCATTATTGTAGTCAGTTCAGGTGGCGCCATTGCTATGCTGTTAAAGCAAATTCTGGAAATAAATGCCAAGACCATGATTGATATTAACTTCCAAATCAGAAATACAAGCTTTACAGAGGTAATGGCCAAGCCACATAAAATTAATCTGGTGGCGTTTAATCAGGTCAATCACTTAAGTTTTCAGGAAGATCAGCACTTACTGACCTTCGCCTGAACGTTCTATGTCTTTAACGTTCTGCTTTGCTGTTATCATCAAAACTAGAACGTTGTCTTTACACCTGTTTTTTTGCCGACTCGTGCATACCGTTTATGTTGCAAGCCAAAAACCAAATCTGAGTCGAGTTCAAAAAGAAATTTTTCCTTTTTACAAATATTGTGAATGGTCTCATCTATTAAACCATCCAAATTTTTTGCGATACAAAAGGAAGGAAAGTAGTCCGTAGTTAGAAAAACAAGGTGAAATTCATTTTCTGACACAAAATCTCTAACAGCTTCCATCACACCAAAATTTGCGTTCACTGCAGCTTCCTGGTTTGAAAAATCATGACCAAGGATGAAGCCTTCCGAACACACTTTTGGCGCCCACGCTTCAAGATCTTTTTTTACACCTTCATAAGAGTGATCTGCATCTACGTAGATCCAGTCAAACTCTCCATCCTTATAATCCACGGCAGCGTCTGCCGAGAGTGATTGATGAGTACTGATATCTGTAAAAGGGCAGTATATTTTCAATTTCCTGGGAAGAGACCTGGCCAGTGAGGAAAACGTTTTCTTTCCATGGGAATCAATATGCGGAATGTGACCGCCTTTTACATCAATATCCCATGCATCTACTAAAACCAGCCTTTTAGGGCGAGTTCTCATCAGAATCTTTCTTGAAAATTTGCCTTTATATACACCGATTTCAGCAACTGAAGAACGGTTTGGCAAATAACGTAGCAACTTGTCTCGCCCAAAGGGCAGAATAAGGGTTTTAGACATTGATTAAACTATCCTTGCTGATAAGTGGGGGTGTTTCATTGTATGTTGTTAATTGACAAGTCTACCCCACAAATCGTATTCATCCGCATCTTCAATTTCTACTTTAACAAAATCACCTGGGGATAAATGCGTCGCACCATCGATAAAAACACAACCATCAATTTCGGGGGCATCGGCATGGCTTCTTGCCACAGCGCCTTCGGGCGTAACCTCGTCAACCAGCACCCTTTGAATGGTACCGATTTTATTCTGCAGACGCTGCTCACTGATTCTTGCCTGAACCTCCATGAAGCGCTGCTGTCGTTCCAGTTTAACCTCTTCAGGAACAGGATCTGCCAGTTCATTCGCGCGTGCACCGTCAACCGCGGAGTATGTAAAGCAGCCGACGCGATCAAGCTGCGCCTCTTCCAGAAAATCCAACAACTGTTGGAAATCATCTTCTGTCTCACCCGGAAAGCCAACGATAAAAGTACTACGTATAGTTAATTCCGGACAAATCGCTCGCCAGGCTTTAATTCTTTCCAGATTATTTTCAGCAGCGGCCGGACGCTTCATCGCCTTTAATATTTTGGGACTGGCGTGCTGAAAAGGGATATCCAGATAAGGGACAATTTTACCCTCCGCCATCAAGGGGATTACCTCATCAACATGTGGATAGGGATAAACATAATGTAGCCGTACCCAAACACCCATCTCTCCCAAAGCTTCGCATAACTCCAACATGCGTGTCTTCACTGGGCGGCCTTGCCAGAATGATGTTTTGTATTTCAGATCTATACCATAGGCACTGGTATCCTGGGAAATAACCAGCAATTCCTTCGTTCCGGCAGCCACCAGACGCTCAGCTTCATCCAGTACAGAGCCTGCCTCACGGCTGACCAGCTTGCCGCGCATATCAGGAATGATACAAAAGGTACATTTATGGTTACAGCCTTCTGATATTTTCAGGTAGGAATAATGTCTGGGGGTTAATTTCACACCCTGGGGGGGAATCAAATCTACGTGCGGGTTATAGTCCTGAACGGGTGGTAACCATTGATGCACAGCGCTAACCACTTCTTCATATGCCTGAGGACCAGTCACAGCCAAGACCCCCGGGTTTCGCTGTTTAATGGTTTCAGCATCTTTACCCTTACCCATGCACCCGGTGACAATAACTTTGCCGTTTTCTTTCATCGCCTCACTGATCGCATCCAGTGATTCTTGTTTGGCTGAGTCAATAAAGCCACACGTATTAATCACAACGACATCGGCATCATCGTACGTCGGCACTACCTCATAGCCTTCAAGCCGTAACTGAGTCAATATGCGTTCAGAATCTACCAGCGCCTTGGGACAACCCAGGCTAACCATACCAACCCGCTTCGCTGCATTTGTTTTCTCTATTTGCTGACTCACTAACCTACCTTCCCGACACATAAAAAAGAAAGAATTTTAGCATACAAGCTGCTGCGCTTGTTGCGTTTTTATTCCACATTAAAACAATCGTAAAATCATC
>JBFHPN010000298.1:0-4017 GCA_041592735.1 Oleiphilaceae bacterium
TGCCCGGGCAAGAGGTTATAGCCCAGGCTGACATTGTAATAACGGTACTTACGCTGGGCATTGGTGAGCAGCTTCACCTGACCAAGCTGCTCTGCACTGGTTTCACCTGCATCGGCAAACCCGAGATTCGCTTCAAAGAATAAATCCTCACTCAGGTGATAAGCCAGGCGCACACCATAGATCAGCGAGGATTCAAAATCCTCGATATTAATCGTGCCGAAAGTCGCGCCCAGCTCGAAGTTTTCGGTATCAATCAAGGCTTCCTTGACTTCGACGGGCTTCACATCAGGTTCAATTAAGGGCCGATCCTGAGAGTGTACAGACAGCGACCCCGCCAATAAGGTGACACTGACTGCCGCTAAAAAAATACGCTGAGTCCAATTTTCCATTCGTGTGCTTCTTCGTTAGTTTCTCGTTGAGTAAACAGTTTATATTCTTTGAATTCAAACCTTAGAAAATACCGGTGGCTGAGATAATATCGCAGCCCAATACCGGCAAATGCTAAGTCTTCACTGCGCTTGTTTTCCTGGGATAAACTGGCTTTTGGTTCTATCCAGATCTTGCCTGCCCCCAAGGTGAAAAACGGTGAAAATCGCCAGGCCGGAAAAATCTGGTGCACCAGTGCCAGAGTCATCAGATTACTCTCAGAGGCATTGCCAATAACCTGAGCACCCCAGAGCTCTGCTGAAAGGTTGTCGGTCATCCAATAACCGATATACCCTGAGTTGACAGCAGATTCATCAAAACTGCCCGACAACAAACCAAATTCCCAGGGGTGTGTGGTGTAATCATCGAATCTGGGCTCATCTAAAACCAAAGGTGTGCCGCTTAAATTTTCTAACTTCTCAAAATCATTAATACTGACCCAGCCCTGGCGTTTGTTTGCATCTTCAACTTTAATCCAATCTGTTTTGCGTAGCAGAATTTTAAGTAGTTCAGCCCGTTCACTGACATGAAATACCGGATAACCCGCACCAGGCCCACTGCGCAAATTGATAAACGGTTCAGCCACTTTTACAAACTGGGCAGTGTTATCTGCGCCAGCCCAGAATTTCCACCAGGCTGCTGATGGTTTTTTGGTATCTTCCGGCACAACTGAAGGTGTTTCAGCCAGTACAGAAAAACTGATTAGCATTGCCATACTCAGGCAAATACGTTTAATTTGAGTAATGGACACCTTCATTCCCATGTTCTAGTTCGCCGGGGCGTCAAATGGATTGTTATAATACTGTGCACCCAAGTCCAACCATTCTGCGATGAGTTTTAATTCAGCAGTGCTCAGGTAGTTCTCATGTGAACCGCCTGTTTCAAATTTCGACATAAAGAGATTACTACTCACTGCGCCGTTGACAGACATGGTTGGTCTGACCGTGACAGGCGCTAAAACCGGTACTTCAATTAACACCGGGTCCCCATTTTCGTCCAACACAATATCCCCGTTATTATCTCGCTGCTCAACCAGATTTACTTCACCGGTTTCTACCAGCCGATCCACTAGAATACCTTCGATCAACTCCAGTTCATTATCATTAAATAACAACTCTCTGTAGGATTTAAAATGATCTGCCTCATCGGTAGATGGGCCATCTGTTAAATCCAGCTGCGCATCGGGAACACGTGCCAGGGAGTCCTCATCGATATTGGTATGACAACCCGTACAGGTATAATCATCCAGCAGTGTAACGTCATCGACATCAAAAACACGTCTGTCGACCGACCATAAAGGATGTATATGCGTTTCATAATTAATGACGATACGACAAATACTTTCCCATGAACTCTGGCAGGCGTTGGACGAAATCGGCAAGGTCGTTTGCAAGTCACTATAAGCATAGCTAAAACTGGCAGAAGGGCTAGCGGTAGGATCTGTCCACTCATCATCAAACTGAATATCAGGTGTTAATTCGCGTAAACCGCGGATACGGGTATACGTTTCTGCCATGGTTTCACCCATATTGGCAAACAAGGCAGGATCAGTATTCGGAAATTCAACACCATCTGTTGCGGCACCGGTATTGATACTGTCTGGTTCCGCACCTCTTCTGCCATGCGTAAATTCACTGTTTGCTGTATGACAGCCGTTACAGCTCAAGGTTTCGCCAGGCGCCAGTTGCAACCAGTTCTGATGACGCTGTGAAGTTCGTTTACCTTGTGCGTTGAGCACACTGATCGCAAATGGCACATTTGCAGGCACCGCCACTTTCACCGAACCATCAGGCTCGATGGGGGCATATCCCAGAATTTCGCGCATCAATTGCGCCCGACTACGACCATAAGCCGTGTTGTCGATATCTCTCACGGTATCACTTGGTATCGCTACCGGTTTTTCGATACGAATGAAGCGCTGGGGTCTGTTTTCAGGAAGTGTTTGCAGCGGATCCGCCATCACCGCAATGCCGCTTGCCGACGTATCACGCCCATCAAAATCATAAACCGAACGAATATGAATCACACCCAACCCTTTACCTGCGAGGCTGACTTCATCTGCGCTCAATTCGACTGGCGGGATAAAATCAGCACGAGGGCGCGGCTTTATGATCACCGCTTCATCGAAAACCACCCCGCTTTCAGATAAATCCAAGGGAATCTGTGTGCGTGTAGATGCATTATAGAGCCACAAACCGTAGAGCGGATCGGCAGCTTCATAGCGGGCAGAATCCAACTTCGACTGGGTACAAAATTCAGCAGGGCCAGGCTGATTGCCTGCCGTCTGGCTATCGTTATCTATCAGTCGTACCCGGCACACACTCCAGCTCACGAGATAGCGATCAGAGCCATCATTGAGCGGAAAAAAAGCACCGTAACTACCTAGCAGACTTTGCTCTCCGCTGGCATTTAATCCTTTGACTATGGCACGCTGGGCCCCTTGCTCGACAGTAAGATCAAGCACAGTACCATCCACTTGAACATTATGTTCCACGAAGTCGTTAATATTGATTGTGGTGGGCTGAACCGACAGGTTTGCATTTTCAAAAGGGCGCAACTGAACAGCAATCAGGCCGCTTTCAAGTTGTTTAGGGTTGGCAAAATGCACTTGCGTACCACCACCTGCTGAATCATGGGAATGGCGTCCATAAATAAAATTCAGACCCGTGCCATCCGGGTTGATTTCATAGAGATTAAAACCGTTATTTCGAGTTTGCCCTGCATTATCCCAGCGACTAAACAGAATCTTACCGTTATCCAATACGACAGGCGAAAGATCATGACTATGGTTAAAGGTCAGTTGCTGTATATTGAGACCTTGATCATCCATGACATGCAATACGAAAGCCTCTCCATTCAAATCTTCATCCAAACCTGCAAATTGCGGTTTGCCTTCATCCAGCAAAAAAGCTTTAGCTGCGCGTTGACGTGTTGAACTAAAAATGATTCTGCCATCCGGCAAATAAGCAGGTGAAATATCATGCCCTTCCTCGGCAGATACATTCGAAGCTATCACTCTTCTGAGCGAAGACAGGGTGACATCATATTCCCAGATATTCCATTTTGGCTGATCTTCCTCATCCGCGTTCTCTATTTCGGGTGCTCGCATCGCAAACAGCAATTTGCTGCCATCATAGGAAACATGCAAATCTTTAACGTCATAGAGCAATTCCCCCTCATCATTTAAGAATGAAGGATCAGCAAAGGCTGAAGAAGTAATATCCCGCACGTTTGAACCTGGCGTTGCACTGTCTTTGATATACAGCACGGCGCCTGGGCGAAATTCTGCAGGCTCAGTAAGGTTGGAGGTAAAACGATCACCGTCGGCATTGTTTAATGGGCGCTTGATATATGCGATAGGTTGTTCCACGACAACCGGATCACTGCCCTGCCCGCTGTTACCTGAACCACATGCACAGAGCAGCAAACTACTGAATATTACTATCAGGAAAGATTTAATGCGTTTATGCAGCGATAAGTCGGGGCCTTTTGTTAACAACAGAGCTTGCTTGATGGCGCGGTTCACAGAATGAGTGATAGCCTGTTCACACTTACGCACAAAGTGGTACGTTGATACGTAATGTTTTGTAA
>JBFHPN010000299.1:0-3989 GCA_041592735.1 Oleiphilaceae bacterium
AGTGGCTACTGCCACTATTTATGGCGTACTCACAACCATCGCCGCCTTCTTTCCGATGCTGTTGATTGATAACGCGATGGGTAAAGTTCTGGCAAGTTTTGCCTTAGTGGTGATTCTGACACTGATTTTCTCGCTAGTAGAAAGCAAATTCATTCTACCATCACATCTTGCGGCGCTTGATCTGGGTGAACGGCAAAAAACCGAAGCCGAATGCTCGATATGGTCGGGTTTGCTCAAGCTGGGGCGAAACCTCCAATTTTCGGCGCAAGCGGGCCTGGATTGGCTTAAGCTGAGCTTGTATGCACCGGTACTTCGCTTCTCCTTGGATCATCGCTATGCCGTTCTACTTGTATTTATCACGCTGGCGACGCTCAGTCTGGGCCTGATTGGCAAAGGCGCGATTCGTACCGTGTTTTTTCCGGATATTCCGGGCCAATATATCAGCGTCCGGATGGAAATGGACCCGAGGGCACCCCTCTCTCTAACCCGCCAGAATGCTATGCATGTTGAAGCGACCCTGAGCCGGCTCAACCATACTTGGCAGGAACAATATGGTTTAAAGCAAACACCGGTTCAGCATGTCTTGAATGTCATCAATGATGCATCGTCCGTGGAAATGTATGCAGAGCTGAGTTTGCCGGTAGATCGTCCGGACCTCGCTACCCTAGATATAGTGAATCAATGGCGCGAACAAGCAGGAAAGCTTGAAGGTGTGACTGAAATAGTTTTTAACGCGAGCGAAGAAACGGGCGGTGGATTCGCCTTGCAGCTCTTCAGCAAAAACGACCCTGCCATGCGCGAGGCAAGTAAACAGATTATTGCCTATCTGGAGCGCGTTCAGGGTGCCAGCAATGTACGCCAATCGCTTAAACCGGGGCAACCAGAAGTAAAGTTGAGACTCAAGGAGTCGGCAAGGCAATTGGGTTTTAATGACCAAAGTTTAGCTGTTCAGGTGGGTGAACGTTTTGGTGGCGTTGAGGCTTATCGTATCCAGCGGGGTATGGATGAAGTCAAAGTGATCGTCAAGGGTGATTCAGCCTCGCGTAATGATTTTAGTGATTTAAGCAATCTTCTTGTCCAGAGCGAGAAGGGTATTTGGTTTCCTGTATCTGACATTGCTCATATCACGACCAGCTACCAATCAAACTATGTTGAAAGACGCGATGGCAAGCAGGTCAATACAATCTATGTAAGCCTGGATAAGGCGCAAGTGTCGCCATCCGAATTGGGTATGCAAGTTTTTGATCAGCTCGTGCCTGAGCTGCGGGCTGCCTATCCTGAAGTAGAAATAAGAGAGGCCGGTGAATTAGAGGAAATTTTCGTCATTAAAGGCAGTCTGGTAAACGCATTTTTGTTCACTTGCTTGCTGATTTACGTGCTCTTGGCGATTCCTTTAAAGTCCTATCTGCAGCCGTTTGTGATAATGTCTGTCGTGCCATTTGGCTTTGTCGGGGCCGCCTTTGGCCATTTCATCATGGATGTACCCTTAAGCATCTTGTCGTTCTTCGGTATACTGGCGCTGGCGGGGGTGGTGGTCAATGACTCGCTGGTGATGCTCTCGCGTTACAATCAGGCTCGAGAGGACGGCATGCCGGAGTATGAAGCGTTGCTCGACTCCGGGCTGGGTCGTTTTAAAGCCATCTTCCTGACCACCACGACCACGGTTGCAGGCCTAACACCGCTGATGCTGGAAACTTCAGAACAGGCCCAATACTTGATACCCGCGGCCATCTCGCTCGCTTTTGGTGAGATCTTTGCGACCGCTATTACCTTAATCCTGATTCCTTTGTTGATTGCAGCCGGCAACGACTTCAAGCGATGGCTTGCAGGCAATTCAAATTCTTCCAATCCCCTTCAAACCTGCGCCAAGGAGGAAGGTCGATGAGAACTATAAAATTATTTGTGGCAAGCCTGTTGTGTCTTTCTAGCGTTCATAGCCTGTCTGGCACTCCTGATCTAGGCGGGCAGGTGTTTCAAGTCTTTTATGATAAGGAGATGGTGGGAACCAGTGAGCGCATTGTTCGAAGGGATGCACAAAAACGTTGGCTGGTAGAGTCCAATCATCTGCTGTTCGAATCCTTCTTTGGCGACAATTTGGTCCTTGGCCTTACGCTAGAAAGCTACGGTGCTGACGAGCATCTCCAAAGCGCCCATTACCTGTCTTTGTATGATGGGTATTTGTTAAGCTCAACGCTAAAACCGCACGGTGAAGCGGCTTTTATTCAAAGTTTGATGGTGTATGAACTCTCTGACGAGCAAGAGACGCAAGCCCTCAAGAATTGGTCTATCTATTCTAAAGAGACTGCCCAAGCAGCTGAATTGAGTTCCGCATTGAAAGCTTTTCTCTTTCGCCTAAAGATAACAGAAAGCTATTCGACGACTATAGAACGCTCCAAATTTGACTACACGGTGGCACAGGTCTCGTACCAGTTACCCACTTTGCTGTCCAAAGCATCACCGCTGCAAGTTCGCTTGTTTGATCCTGACAGCGAAGGCAGCCCCTTTGTAACTATGTACTTTGAACTAGACAAGGCAGTAAGTGATGCTTCTGTCTTGCAGATCAAAGCAACAGCGCCAGGCGGACAAGAGAGTTACTACCAATATACGTTTGATAAAACCGATGCTGTTTTGAGTAAGATGATTAATGTGCAAGATGGTGAGATCTTTGAGTTGCGCTTAATGAGTTTAGGGGACGGAGGGATTATTTTTTAATCACTCCGCTCCCTTTCTCGTCTTTATCGCTACCAATCTGCATTCTCGTGCTGAGACACAGATAAAAAGATAAGTCATCTACCAAACGCTATAGGATTAATAGTGTATATATTGAAACTAAAAAGAGGTTTGTAAGGTCTATTTCAAATAAATATGATTAAATTGTGAACAGTTTGGCCTTTCGTGCTAAGGCTGTTTAATATCTATTTAAGGCGCACATTTGCTATCATTCTGATGAAATGATCTGCCTGACTTTTTTCTGGAGCATTGTTGTGAAATGTTTATGCAGGCTTGGGCTTGTTTTATTGAAAAGCTTAAGTCTCGTCTTTCTAATGCCTGTGATGCTTCATGCACAGGAGCCTCTGCATATTGTTGTCGATGTATGGCCGCCCTATGTGGTCCAGGAAGGCGATGAGCTGACGGGTGCCGATGTTGAGATCACCAAAGCGGTATTTGCGTCCATGAATCAACCCATTTCACTTGAGTTGTTGCCCTGGAAGCGCTGTTTAACAATGGTCGAAAATCAACAAGCCGATGCCATCCTTGATGCCAGTATCACCACAGAAAGAGAGAAATTTTTATATTTCCCTGAGGAGCCCATTTCTAATGGTGTGACGGTCTTTTTTAAAAAGAAAGTCGACGCCCTTCCTTTTCAGAATTTGCATGATCTGAAAAACCTGAGAGTAGGCGCAATCTCCGGTTACAGTTATTGTGATGAAATTGATAACCTGCCTTTTTTTGATCAGTTTGAACGGGTAAGTGCGCTCGAACAAAATTTCCAAAAGCTACTGTTGGGCAGAATTGATACCCTTCTTGAGGTGGATACGGTGGGGTATTTTACCGCTAAATCAATGGGTATTTCTGATCAGATCGAAGTTATTCCCAATGCGAATTATTGTCAGAGTGGCAGTTACCTGGCTTTCGCAAAGAAATCGGGCCATGACGCGCTGGCAGTCAATTTTGGAAAAGCTCTGAAAGACTTCAAGAAAACCGATGCGTATCAGCAAATATTGCAGCGCTATGGTGTGCCTGAATCACGCTAATACGCACTTATTTTTTCAAAACATCTACCTAAAGCGACTCACACGATGGTAGAAATCTGATATAAGCCTTAAACTGCTTAAGCATAAAAACTCTTAAGCACACGTCGACTCCCCAGTAGGAAGCCAATGAAAAAAACCTTCAAGTTAGAACACCCTAAAATAAAAGTACCCCGTGTTGTTGATTCGGTTAAGCATGAGATCAGAAATTATCTGAAACGAGAGCGTAAAAAGCCG
>JBFHPN010000300.1:0-3987 GCA_041592735.1 Oleiphilaceae bacterium
GCAACCATCCTAGCTCACTTAGAACTTACATAAACAATCTTTCAGACTTCTTCAAAAAGAATAGCCATGCTATTAATTTTTAGCAGATTATTTCGATCTGTCTAACTTAGTTTTGTTATGATTTATAAAGAAAGATAAAAAATTGAATAAATAAGCCCGATGAGTCGACAGACAAACATATTTCTAATTTGTTTAGCGCTGCACCTTGCTATGCCGCACTATTTAAGTGCAGCACAGCATATATAGAAACAGATCAGCGATCATTACAGATTTGTAAAGGTTCAGATCAGGCTTTTTTCGACCACTTCCCTGACGTCTTTTGATAAACCAGGTGTTGCCTGGATTCTTTGAAGCTCTGCCTGTAGCAATTTTTGTCGAGCCAAATCATATTGCTTCCAGCGAGTTAACGGCGTCATCAAACGTGACGCAATTTGCGGGTTCATTTTGTCCAGTATCAACACGGTATCTGCCAGGAAGCAGTAGCCCTGCCCCTGTTTATTATGAAATTGCGATAAATTCTGATTACAGAAAACACCCACGACTGAACGCACTTTGTTTGGATTGCTCAAATCGAAATCCGGCAACTGCATTAAGGACTTTATCCCGTCAAGATCCATATATGTCGGGCTGGCCGCCTGTACCGAGAACCACTGCTCCATTACTTGCGCATCTTTATGCCACTTGGAATGAAACGCATCCAATGCCGTTTGGGCAATTTCTTTGGAGCCAGAATTCACCAGCACAGATAACGCTGAGAAAACATCGGTCATATTGCTCGCCTGCTGGAACTGGCTGTGAGCAATATCAAGACATTGCGCTTTTAACTCTTCCAGCAGGTCTGCGCGCGAATCTAGCAGGATGGCACTAAGCAATGAGAGCGCTGCATTTTTCAGGGCACGCTGGGACATAGACGGGTAATCAACTTGATTCACCACAGCTTGCTCAGCATTGGCCTGATAAACGCCCAGTAAATCATGCGCAAGATGAACCGCTAACTCAGACCTGACAAACTCTCTTGCCTGATGAATGACATCTACATCTGCCTGATCTGTCAGCTGAATCAAATAGGCTTCTGAAGGCAAAAGCAGCATTTTACAGACCATGGCTTTATCTAGCGTAGTATCTGTCAAGATCGTGCGTATTGCTTCGATATAAGAAACAGGCAAGGCTGGCGATTTATTTTGTGCAATCGCAGCGATAGCTCGTTGTAATAAACGAACGGCCAGTGTCTGCCCTGCATCCCAGCGATTAAAACCATCCTCATCGAACTTCATCAGAAATAACAACTGCTCATCGGAATAATTAAAGCTTAGCTTGACCGGTGCCGAGAAACCTCTTAACAATGAGGGTACAGGCTCACTTTCAATATTCTCAATAACCAGTGTTTCTTGTTCCTCGGTCAACTCAAAAAGATATTGTGTATCACCATTGGCAACAGACAATTCAAGCGCCCTGCCATCTGTATCCAGCAAACCTAACTCTATCGGAATCACGAAGGGCTCTTTGTGGGCCTGCCCTGGAGAGGGGGGACATGTTTGGGTAAACGTCAGGCGGTATTCTTGTTTTGAACTATCATACTGTGCCTCAACACTTACTTCGGGCGTGCCTGCCTGATCATACCAGCGTTTAAACTGGCTCAGATCCCTTCCGGACACATCCTCCATGGCAGCTACAAAGTCCTCTGTGGTCACTGCCTGACCATCATGCCGGTCGAAATATAAATCAGAAGCTGCCCTGAACTGCTCAGGACCTAATAGGGTATGGAGCATTCGCACCACTTCGGCACCTTTTTCATAGACCGTTAAGGTGTAGAAATTTGAAATCTCCATATAGGACGCCGGCCTGACCGGATGCGCCATCGGCCCCGCATCTTCAGCAAACTGGGCCGTCCGCAACATATTGACATCTTCAATACGTTTTACGACAGAGGAATTCATGTCTGCTGAAAAAATGGAATCACGATACACCGTGAACCCTTCCTTCAAGCTCAACTGAAACCAGTCCCTACAAGTAACACGGTTACCCGACCAGTTATGAAAGTATTCATGCGCTACAATCGCTTCTATATTGAGATAGGCCGCATCAGTCGTGGTCTCGGGTTTTGCCAGCACACAGGATGAATTGAATATATTCAAACCTTTATTTTCCATGGCACCCATATTGAAATCATCCACGGCAACAATCATAAAAATATCAAGGTCATATTCCCGGCCATAGACATCCTCATCCCACTTCATTGCCCGCTTTAAACTATCCAGCGCATAATCACATTTATCTGCATTTTTATGATCGACATATATCCGCAAATCAACCTCTCGACCACTGCAGGTAACAAAGCTGTCTTTTTGCAGATGTAAATTGCCCGCAACCAATGCAAACAAATAACAAGGTTTAGGAAAAGGATCAGACCAGGTAGCGTAATGTCGGCCCTCTGCCAGATCCCCTTTTTCAATCAGATTGCCATTTGAAAGCAAAACCGGATAGTTTGCTTTATCCGCCTCAATCCGGGTGGTAAATAAGGTCATCACATCCGGGCGGTCCAGGTAGTAGGTAATGCGCCGAAAACCTTCCGCTTCACACTGGGTACAAAACATTGTTGATGATTTGTACAGACCTTCCAGTCGTTTGTTCTCTTGTGGTTTTATCCAGGTTTCGCATTCAAGCACAAACTCATCCGGAACCTGCAACAGGGTCAAGGATTCTTCAGTCAGGGTATAACGGTCGTCACTCAAAACTTCCCCATTCAAAGACAGGGATTTTAATTCAAGTTCTTCTCCATTGAGCACCAGATTGTCTTGACTGGCATTCAAACGCGTCAAACTCTGGCGGGCGATCACCGTGGCACCTTCCTCATACAAGCGAAATGTAAGATCCAGTGAGTTAACTGAAAAAGCCGGGGCAACATAATCTTTTAAATAGACGACATTCATATCGGTGGCAGACATAGAACGCATTCCTTTTTCTGGTGTAACGCGCAGGTTAACGAGTTAAAAACCGTCACCTCAAGCGCTGGAATAATTTATTGTGTATAGAAATCCACATCGTAAGCTGTGAACTTTCTTAGATTCAGGCAACCACTATCGAAAATCAGATATTGCCCTTTAATTGCCAGTAACTTTCCTTCCGCGACGGGCTGTTTATCGAGGTTAAATGTCGATATTTTCTTAGGCCACGAGATCGAAGGGTAACGAAAGTCCTGCACATCACTCTCTGAGATGACATTAATTTGCCCGGGATGTGCTTCCTGAAGTTGGCGCAAGGGTTGCTCACACAGAGAGAGAATGCGTATTCTTTCCTGCTGAAGATCGATCTCATCAAACTCATGCTTCAACATTTTGCGCCAATTGGTTTTGTCTGCCAGCCATTGCTTCAACATTACTTCCAACAGACCGACAAGCTTCCTTGAGGAAACAGCAAAAAGTGGCAATGCCGCGACTGCGCCCTGATCAATCCAGCGAACCGGTAACTGGGTATGTCGGGTAATCCCCACTTTCAACGATGAAGAGTTAGCCAGATAAACGATATGCTCCTGGAAGCAATGCGTTTCCCCCCACTCAGGCTCCCGGCACGTGCCTTCTGCAAAATGACATAATTCCGGACTCATGATACAACGATCACACTGAGCCAGCGATTGAAAGCAAGGATAACAGTAACCCTGATTGAAACTGGTTTTGGTTTTCCTGCCACAATAGACGCATTGGATGTTTTGTTTAAATTCAAGCCTGAGGTAATGGCCCAGAAGGTCATTTAAATACACCTCCTGATCACCTGCCCGTAAAAAGTAATCTACCGTATCCGCCTGCTGGACTCTCATTTTTTGCAGCCCGCCAGAGGCAGCAAGTTTCCAGTTTACGCTATCAATACCCGTCAATTTGCTCCCCTTCAGTGCAAGATTTTAAGTGGTTCAGCATCATCACCTTTAGGCCCGCATGGGGAGGTTTTCTTTGTGGAATCGACGTAACCGGTACGCTTATTCTCTGGAATACC
>JBFHPN010000301.1:0-3987 GCA_041592735.1 Oleiphilaceae bacterium
CTGAACTGTATGCCATATGTTTGGCCGGTTAGCGGGAATTTACGGTCAACCAGTCCATCGTTGTCGGAGCGGGCAATCGGAAGATTAACCGAACGGAATTCATTCAGCACAAGCCCGCCAGAAATAAAGCTGCGCTCACCTTTGGGGGGGACTTTTCGATTATCTTGTTTAGGGCTTTGAGCACTGGAATGTGTGCTAAAAATAAGGGTTAGTGCGCACAGCGAGGCCATCAACAATGAAGAAAATGAATTTTTACAACGGATCATCCTGAAAAGTACCTTGTTGAAGTCAAAAAAAAGCATGCGCAGACCAGATTATCAAAAACGTATGTTGTCACGGGTGCGCTTATCCTGCGCTGATCAACGTCACAAATTGTTCAATTATTGTTTGAATTTGTTAAGAAAAAACAGGCTGTCAGAGATGTTTCCGATGGCTTAGTCGAACAGTTGCTGTGCGTTCACCATAAATATCATGGCCTTAATTTTTTCCTCAATTAATTCCATATCCAATTGATATTCACGTGCAGTATCTTCACGCATCGCCAGAATTGATTCGAGATCCTGTTCACGGAAAAGTTCGGACATTGGCGCCAGTTCGAAGCCCATGCTCTGCTGGTAGGTATCAAAAAGCTTTTCAAGTAAGCGTTCGTCTTCATCTAGCCCGTCTATAAATACTGTTTGGCCATCAAGATCTTCGTTCAGTTCGCGCACGATATCTGCTCCGGTGATGCCCTGATCAAATAAATGTTGCAGATCGATATGCGGGTCTGCATTTTCCCAGGGGTCCCATTCATCATCCGGTATGACAAGCACAGACTTTAACTGCCCATCCGGGAGAGACCAGGCGATCGCTATTGGAAAACCGTTATCGTCAAAGGTGCTTGCGTCGATATCGATGAAAACTGGAAATCGTTTACTCATAATTTAATCGCACTGCCATATAAGCTATAGAATGGCGTATTCTAGAGTATTTTTGCTGTGACCGGTATGCGTCGCGTCATCACTTTTAACTCGATTAAGGTTATTGGGTGCAAGCGATGATGTCATCGATAATGCTGAGTGCTTTATCAGCTAAAAGCTGAAGCTGCTCCAGATCTTTTGTGGGTTTATGTGTTTTATTGGCCTTTACTTTTTTACTTAATGCGGAAGCTATCAGCAGCATCTGGGGATAAAGATCTGAGCTGAGTTGTTTTATGCCAGATTGTGTTTTTAAAAAATGCCCATGGTTGCTCGTTAATAGCGATTCCAAATACGTGTCGGGGTTGGTGGGGGCATTTTTTTGTTGCCGTGAGGCAGTCAGATCGAGCGCTTGTCTCAGATAGTGGTCAATCCATAAAATCTGATTGTTTTTGAGTAATAACAGAGCAGGGATAAGTGACTGCTTATCGAAGCTCGCCATCATACCAGACTGAATATCATTGAGTTTCTGGGTTGTTTCAGTCATGCGCTTAAAAAGGGATAAGGTGTTTTCCGTTTTATTAAAGACATCTGCAATTGAGTGGGCCATGCCTTGTGATACGTCGGCTTGTTGAGTTGCCGCGCTGGCAATTTGGGTGACGGCATCGACACTTTGTTCGGCCGCGAGATGGGCCGAATTCAATGATTGTTCTACCTTACTTCGTTGATCTCCGGAATGGCTTAAGACGCTTATCGTGGTGTGAACAAGTTTATCTATTTTGTTTGCGCCTTGAACAACGTCAGAAACGATATTTTCAATTTCAGCGGCTGCTTCGGCACTTCGCCCTGCCAAGCCTCTGACTTCATCCGCAACGACAGCAAAGCCTCTGCCATGATCACCTGCCCGTGCGGCTTCAATGGCGGCATTCAAAGCTAAGAGATTGGTTTGATCGGCAATTTCGTTAACAGTGGAGGTGAGCTGAATGATATTTTGCGCTTTCGATACGAATAAACTGACCTGTTCACCTACTTGAGAGATGGATTTCTCAATGGAATCAATTTTATCAATCAGTTGTTCAAGTACCTGCTTGCTGAGCGTTGATTGATCACGGCTCCTTTCAACTTGTGTGAGTACGGTATGGCCCAGCTTTTCAATTTCACTGGCGGTAGCGGCCATTTCTTCGGTGGAAGCTGCCATGTTTTCAGAGTGTTCGATCAAACCTGAAATATGTGCGTTAAACTCCAGAGCTTCGCGCCCTAAACGGGTCAGTAGTTGAGTGCTTTCAACCCCTTGGGCACATTGAATGCGCTGCTGGTTTCTATGTTTTTGAGCCAAATCATATACCGGTATCAGCCAGTCTTGAGCTAGTTTTTTGGGAAGTGTGCCTTTGATGGCATCTTCAATGAGCCTTTTTGCCTTTTTTTCACTTAGAAACACAGCGTTAGTCCTATAAATAACCAAATTTCAAAAACCTACTGGAAATATAGCGTTTAATAGTAAAAAAACACCTATTTGCATAAAAAATAGTCGCAAGTAGTTTTTTTACAGATGTTTAGAATAAATATGCGTTGAAAGATCAAAAGTTGACTTTATTTGATCAGGTTCCTTTGATATCATGCGCGCACTTTCAGGCAAGCAGCACTTAGCTGTACGCGTGAATGTTATGGTGACTTTCATCGGTTCCCTCGCAATAATAAACCGTGAACCTGGTCAGGCCCGGAAGGGAGCAGCCACAGCGGTCGACTTATGTGCCGAGGTGTAGCTGGTGGAAGTCATCACCCTAAGCATAGCCCTCCTTGTTGTTCATTTATTTTCCTTGTTTTTACCTTTAGCCATGACTTCTTAACTTGACGCATATTGGCGGCATATCCTCTTTGAATGGATTCCCGGATAAATACTTGGTGCTTTAATGTGTTCTCTCATAGAATCACAGTGTAAGATAGTCAGCCAAATAAGTTATAAGATAGAGCGATGAGTTATCAAGTTCTGGCGCGCAAATGGCGCCCTCAAAATTTCAAGCAAATGGTAGGGCAGGAGCATGTACTCCGAGCGCTGATTCATGCACTCGATAGTGAACGATTGCACCACGCCTATTTGTTTACAGGTACGCGTGGGGTCGGAAAGACCACAATCGGCCGTATTTTGGCAAAATGTCTGAGTTGCCAGCAACGGATTACCTCTGAACCTTGTGGCCAGTGTGATGCCTGTTTGTCTATCAGCGCGGGTCGCTATGTTGATCTGATCGAGATAGATGCGGCATCCAGAACCAAAGTGGAAGATATGAGAGAACTCCTGGAGAATGTGCAATATGCGCCTTCGCAGGGTCGCTTTAAAATCTATTTGATTGACGAAGTGCATATGCTGTCTCAGTCCAGCTTTAATGCGCTGTTAAAAACGCTCGAAGAACCGCCCTCACATGTTAAGTTCCTGTTTGCAACTACAGATCCGCAAAAACTTCCGGTAACGATTCTCTCACGCTGCTTGCAATTCAACTTGAAGAATATGTCTCCGGAGAAAATTGTTGAGCATTTAAAGCATATACTTGATGAAGAGCAGGTTCAGTTTGAAGAAGCGGCCCTATGGGCGCTAGCCAGAGCTGCTGAAGGCAGTATGCGCGACGCGCTTAGTCTGACCGACCAGGCGATCGCTTATGGGAATAACACCCTGACTGAAACCGGCGTCAGTACCATGCTGGGAACGGTTGATCAGAAAAAAGTCTACCGCATCCTGGATGCCCTCATTCGTAAAGATGCCAGCGCGATGCTTAAAGAAGTTCAGCTCCTGGCAGATTTTTCTCCCGATTATCGTTCTGTTTTAGCTTCCTTGGCGGCTATTCTGCATAGAATAGCCTTGGAGCAGGTAGTGCCAGGTTCAGTAGATAATGCAATGGGTGATCAGGCACAGATTCAGTTCTATGCAAAACAGCTTTGTGCCGAAGATGTTCAGCTTTTCTACCAGATTGCCCTGACAAGCCGTCAGGATTTGCAGATTACCCCTGATGCAAAAACGGGATTTGAAATGGCCTTATTGAGAATGCTGGCATTTCAGATTAGCCCTTATCAGGGAGAACAATTACCGCCATTAGTCAAC
>JBFHPN010000302.1:0-3984 GCA_041592735.1 Oleiphilaceae bacterium
AATCCGGATCAGATCTTCATTTAAGGACTTATCAATACAACCGATCAGATGAATTGATTGTCGGCGTGCCAGCTCAATGGCCAGATCTATAATCTTTTGTTCCATATGAGAACAAATAAACACACCACCAGAATATTCTATCTCCCCCAGATGCTCCAATAACTGCAGACCATCCATAACGGGCATCTGTAAATCGGTGAAAATAATATCAAAAGTTTGTTTACCCAGACTTAACTGTTCAATTGCGAGCTCACCATTTGCAGCTGAGCTCACCGACTCAAGATCCAGGTAAGACAAGAGGGTCACCAATGCTTCTCGATGGTACCATTCGTCCTCAACAACCAAAACATTCCTTATTTTGTTATTCATGTTAACCAGAACCTATACACATTTATTGATATGACGGTTTACGTAACTCAAACATTAAGAATAGTCTTTTTTTATCATTTGAACACTTTTTCACATGCCACTTGAGAGTTCTTTTATTTACCCGCACAATGTTACTCAGCCAATCATCATCCAGGCAGATTCATGGCAAAATTCTTATTATTGTTTATTAACACCTGCTCGCTCATGGGGTTGCTGACTCTACTAAGCGCACCTGTTTCTGCGCAGAATGCTGACCATCTTTTCGAACATAAAGTAGTCAATATCGGTGTCAGTTTTTCTATCCCCCCCTGGGTTATACAAGAATCGGGTAGCGGCATAGAACTCGATATTCTGAGAGAAGCACTCGCATTCTCGGGTTATCAAATCAAAGTGAATTATCTCTCTTTTGCCCTGTCTTATTCAATGTTCGAGGCCAAAAAACTCGACGGCATTCTCAACGTCAAAGAGTCCAGTTTAAACACCGGGTATATTTCGGAGCCGGTTGTGACCTTTCAAAATGTAGCCATCAGTCTTAGAGAAAAAAACTACCCCGAACAGCTCGAATTAAGCTTCCTGAAGGATAAGTCAGTTGTCGCCTTTCAAAATGCCTCCTTGCTACTGGGTGATGCGTTTAATCAAACCATAAAAGCTAATCAACGCTACGAGGAAGTCGCCCAGCAAAGCCTGCAAATAAAGTTATTAATGATACGTGGCATTGACTTCATCATTATGGAAAAAAACATCTTCGGGTATTACTGGCATGAAGCACTGAAAGACCCTAATCTGATTCAGGCAACATCAAGTTTTAAACGCCCTGTGACACTTCATTATTTGTTCGCTCCCAACAATTATCGTTTTGCTTTTGCGAGTGAAGAGGTTCGGGATGCATTTAATGCTGGTCTGGCGAAACTCAAAAGCAACGGAGGCTACCAAGCTATTTTTGATCGCTACAACCATTTAAGGGACTTGCATCTAAATCACTTAAATCAATAACTATCCCGCTGCGTGCAGTCTAGTCTCTCCCCGCTCCTTTGCTGTTATAACTGTTCTGCTCCAGCGCCTGTTTAAACCAACTTCTCACAACGAGATTTCTATGCATATCGAGTTAAATATCAAGACATTGCCAATTATTTTAATCTGTATTATTGCCGTTTTGTTAGCACTTCACTGTGCTCAGTTAATCGCATATTTTGTTATTGACGATGCTGATAAATTTGACTTTATCGAACTGGTCGATTTTGACTATGAAGGAAATCTGCCAGCGTTATATTCCTCACTAGCATTATTTCTCGCGACCTGTTTATTAGCCCTAATCACCACTAAAAAGAATAGGGATATCGCGCCATACAGGTCTCATTGGCGAGTACTCACCATGATATTTACATGGCTGATGCTGGATGAAGCATTAGGCTTGCATGAAGAACTGGGTGATTTTGTGGAAAGCTTAGAGCTCTTCGAAGCAGAAGGTTTTTTGTATTTTGCATGGGTCGTTCCTTATGGATGCTTACTCGCTATATTCTGCTTTTCATATCTTAAATTCACCTTATCGCTTCCTTCAAAAACCAGGCTGTTATTTATTCTTTCGGGATTTATTTTTATCTTTGGCGCAGTAGGAATTGAAGTAGTCAGTGCACGAGAAGCAGATCAACATGGCTCCAGTACCATTTTATACAGCGTGCTCTACACCATTGAGGAACTATTTGAAATGCTCGGTATCGTATTATTTATTTATGCACTTCTTGATTATATCCATAAGGAAGTTGGCACTGTTCAATTCTCACTTAAATAAACAAGCGGCCAAACAAAAAAAAACCAGCTCCCCGATTAAGAGAGCTGGTCCGATTTTAAGGTATCAAAATTAAGCAAACACTATTTCTTGCCTTTCTTTGATCCTTTAGATTTAGAGCCCTTAGTCTTTTTTCCCTTTGAGCCTTTAGGCTCTTTAGCGTCTGCGCTTTTTCCTTTAGAGCCTTTAGATCCTTTTCCTTTAGATCCTTTTCCTTTGGAGCCCTTGCCTTTTCCGCCAGAACCGTCGGGTGTGAACGAAGAAATAACCACACCTCCATGCTGATCACCGACGACTAAAGGCGCAGAGCAAGACGTATGTATATTTAAGCTCTGAATAACCTTGTTACCGGATATGATAGCTATATGCGTTTCGGAATCGAATTTGTCTTTACCGACTTGGCTTGGATCAATAACAACCGTATCACCAATATTCATCTGCTCGACCAAAAAGACTGAACCTTTTTTATCCATAAATTTCAGGGTTACCGGGTTCACTCCAGCACTGTTACCCGTGCAGCTGGACTTGCTGCCCTGATTATGAGTCGAGTCTGAGCAAGATCCACCGACATAGGTAAAGCCTAATTTGGCTGGTTTGCCATCCGCACAACTATATTCAGGAGCCGCATTTACGATGACCTCAGTAGTATCCATTGCCGGACACGTCACGTCACTGTTACCGTGTACTTCCGCATTGACATTCACTGTGCTGAGGGTTGTTTGTGTCACTGTTTTCTTGCGTGTGAGGGTGAAGGATTCACCTGCATCCAATAGTCTGGGGGAATTGTTCAACAATTGACCAAACTGGGTATCTTCAACACTTGAAATCGCGACCTTGGTATCACCGTTGTTGGTAATCAGGTAACTATAGCTGACTTCAGCACCACCAAATGGAACGGAACAGCTTTCAGCACCTTCCTGCTGTCCGATGCCACCATCAATCACGACATCATCTTTCTGGCGGAAGTTGTACACCGTCCATAAAGGTGAAGGGTCACCTTTCTCACTATTTACCGGATAAGGGGTTTTACTATCCAGTGGAGCAGGAACGCCCGCGACATACACGGCAGAACAACTGGTATGAATAATTTCTTGTTTGCCATCAATGGTAATGGTGGTCGCCGATCCCAGCTTCTGACCAATACCAGCATCCACGGTATAACCATTTTGGCTTGGTTTGGTCAACAGCGTGACATTAGAGACCAGATCAACACCACTATAGGTCACCGAACCACCATCTTTACCCTGAAAAACAACAGTGGCGTTCTGTTTAGTTGGGCCAGTATATAGCAAGGTGGTGGCAGATATTGATTCAGTACACAATTTATCATCACTGGCTTGCGGCTTGACAGAACAAGTCTGATTCACAGAGAGATCACACTGAATGGGTGCACTGCAGGTCACATAAGCCGGATCATCAGCGTCAACAGCTTTGTTTGTCAGAACGCCTTTTGCCGAAACTTTGGCTACGTTAAGTTTCTTACCGACCGCATCGCAATAAGCATCTGCATAGAGCGCTTCGAAACCACTGGTATTGCGATTGATGACAACCTGTTCACCTACCGCGAGATCTGCAATAAGCAGGTTATTAATGCCTAGTTTCTGATCAGATACACGTACTTTGGTCAGGTCTTCATCACCGGTATTGATAACCACCAGACGGAACATAGCATCATCGCCCAATTCTCCGCTAACGGCATCAGCAGGCCTATCCGCATCTTCAAATTGACCACCGCGCAGACGCACCTGTTTCTTGATCTCAATAGCAGGCCCGGTAATACATCTAACATTAGCCGGATCTTCAGCAATGACCACAACCTCTGAAATCAA
>JBFHPN010000303.1:0-3983 GCA_041592735.1 Oleiphilaceae bacterium
GCCCCTTAAAAGTAGAAGAATACAGTTTGCCCGGGTTGATTCCTGGTCGGGGAGTGATTGTTGCCCAGTATGGTAAACGGGAAGATCCCCTGGTGCTGGTGATTATGCATTTATCGCTAAGTGATAGTGCGCAGCGTCAGCAATTGCGCTTTGTTCGCGAACTTATCGACGAATACAATCATGTGGTGTTAATGGGTGATATGAATACGCATGCAGAAAAGCTCTTGCATGACTCACCATTAAAGGGGGCGGGTCTGGTCGCTTTACCCGGCGTTTCGCACACATTTCCGAGCTGGCGGCCCGAAAAAGCCCTGGATCATATCCTGATTAGCCGAAATTTACTGGTTAAACGAGCTGAAGTCATTACCTTTCCGGTATCAGATCATTTGCCGATTGCGCTGGAGTTTGCCTTGCCCGATGGCTATTGATATTGCTGATATTGCGGGTGCTAATATGCAAAAACCCGACAAGGTTGCCGGGTTTTCTGGAAGCATTTAAAAGTGGTGGTGCTTACTTGATTTTGGCTTCTTTGTAGATCACATGCTTACGAATGGTCGGATCAAATTTTTTGATCTCCATTTTTTCAGGCATGTTGCGCTTGTTCTTATCAGTTGTGTAGAAATGACCGGTACCAGCGCTGGAAACTAAACGAATTTTATCACGCATGATGAATGCTCCTTAAACTTTTTCGCCGCGAGCGCGGAGTTCGGTAAGGACAGTTTCAATGCCCTTCTTATCAATAATACGCATACCTTTGGTAGATACACGCAGTTTTACAAAACGGTTTTCAGCTTCTACCCAAAAACGGTGAGACTGAAGATTTGGCAAAAAACGACGACGTGTGCGGTTTTTCGCGTGTGATACGTTGTTACCCACAAGTGGGCGTTTGCCTGTAACCTGACATACTCTAGACATTGTAACCTTGCCTCCAACTTCTTAACGTCCTTCGAAGGCACGTTAGAATAAATTCAAATCGCTGGACGTTTGATCGTCCTTACTAAAGAGCCCGCCTTTATACCAGAAAGTGTTTTTATTGGCAAAGAGAATTTATAAAAAAGGCACTTTCTTCACAGATGAATTAGTGTTTGCTTTGAATGGCAATGTATTATCATCAAGTATATATGCACGTGCTATCTGATGCGGTGAGGAATTAATGAAAATTGGTATTGACCTAGGTGGAACCAAGATAGAAGTGCTGGTGCTCGATGATGCGGGGCATGAGTCCTGGCGCACTCGTGTCGACACGCCTCAAGGTAATTATCAGCAGACACTGGATGCCATTGTAAGCCTGGTACGTCGGGCCAAAGAAAAATATAACATGGGTGGCGATGTGCCGTTCGGAATAGGCACCCCAGGCGCGCAGTTCATATCTGAAGACAGCGGGCAAGCCTTAATGAAAAACTGTAACTCAACGGCATTGAATGGGCAGCCGTTGAAAGATGATTTGCAGGCGTTGGCGGGTTGTCCGGTCTATCTTGAAAACGATGCCAACTGCTTTGCCTTGGCAGAAGCGCTATCAGGGCAGGGTATGCACATGCGCCCGGCGCCAGAAACCGTCTTCGGTGTCATACTGGGTACCGGTGTGGGCGGTGGCTGGGTAGTGCATAAACAGTTGTTAACCGGCCCCCATCATATTGCAGGCGAGTGGGGGCATAACCGTTTGCCGGCATCTGTATTGCAGGGTTTACCAGCCTGTGAGACGGTGCGTGCCTGTTATTGCGGACGAAAAGATTGCATTGAAACTTATCTTTCCGGGCCAGGTTTGGCGGCGAGCTATTATTTGCGGCATCATCAACAACTGAGCAGCCGGGATATTGTTGCACGGGTGCGCCAGTCTGATCAGGCGGCCCTGAATATATGGAATAACTACCTTGATCAGCTGGCGGTGGCACTGGCGCAAGTAGTCAATATCATGGATCCGGATTTAATCGTGCTGGGCGGGGGTATGTCACAAATACCGGAACTTTATCCTGAGCTGCCTCGTCGTATGCAGGCGCATGTCTTCTCGGAGCGTTTTATTACTCCGATCAAACCGGCCTTGCTTGGCGATTCGGCCGGAGTTTTTGGTGCTGCCTGGCTGGTGCCTTGATACCCGTCGAGTGGCTTCAGAGTAAACCTTGCTCGGCAAAACTAACGATGGTGTTCCCTGCTACAATCAGGTGATCCAGAATGCGTACATCGATTAAGTCCAGTGCGGCGACAAGTCTCTTGGTGAGTTGAATGTCTGCGTCGCTGGCGATCGGAGAGCCAGAGGGGTGGTTGTGACATATGATTAGTGCAGCAGCGCCTTTTTCGAGAACATGGCGCACAACTTCTCTCGGATAGACGGAAGCCGCATTTAAAGTCCCCTGAAAAAGTTCTTCAAATGCGAGAATTTGATGCTGGTTGTCCAGGTAGAGACACGCAAATACTTCCTGTTTTTTTCCAGCCAGCGCATGTCGTAAGAATTGTTTGGTTGCATGCGGGCTGGTCAGTGGATTCTGCTCTCGCATTTCATCCTGAAAAAAGCGTTTGCTCATTTCCAGCGATGCCTGAAGCTGAACAAATTTGGCAGGTCCCATACCGGGGAACGAGCAAAAGTCTGCTTGCCGGGCACTCAGCAAGGCTTTCAGGCAGCCATAGTGCTGAATTAATTCCCGGGCCAGGTCTAGCGCGGATTTGCCTTTTGTGCCAACGCGCAAGAATATTGCCAGTAGTTCGGCATCGCTCAGGTGGCCGGGACCTTTTGCTATTAATTTTTCACGCGGCCGCTCGTTTACCGGCCAATCTGAAATCGCCATACTAAACTCCTTTTAGTATTATCTGAATCCATTCTGATACCCTGTGCATTGCCTGCCAGCAGGATAAGAATGAGTCTAACGAAGTTAGCTTGCGACTTGAAGCCATATTTAACAGAATCTAACCAAGGAACATAACATGAACTCCGATCAAAAAACGCCGCTCCCTGAGATAAGCGATTCACAGAAAACCGAGATAGAAGCGGCAGCTTTCCGGCGCTTGTTGCAGCATTTGGATGCACATAAAGATGTGCAAAATATAGATCTAATGATTCTGGCTGATTTTTGTAGGAACTGCTTGGCCAAATGGTATCGTTCTGCGGCAGAAGAGCGTGATGTTGAAATCGATTATGAGCAAGCCAGAGAGCTTATCTATGGTATGCCTTATTCAGTATGGAAAGATAAATACCAGGCCGACGCAACACCTGAGCAGTTAGCGGCGTTTGAGGCCAAACAACAGCACAAAGCGCAGACAAAATGACGGGTATAGTTCATTTTGAAGTGCTTGTAATCAGCAGGAGCCGCCATGGGTGCTGCACCTGCTGAAACATAATTAAAATAATGTGTTGATAGAACAGTTATCTGTGTTGCACGTCTTAGCGTTTATAAAGCGCTTCAAGGGTGGCTGATTTAATCACATTACTATGTAGATAATAACCTACCAGTGCAGCACTGGCGTCTTCAGGTAACTCAAGTTTTTCAACACTTAAGGCAAATACCTTGAACTGATAGCGGTGTGCTTTATCGCCTTCTGGCGGGCAGGCGCCACCAAAGGTTTTGGTGCCATAGTCATTGCGGAACATCTGGCTCCCGGCCGGGAGCAATTTTTTCTCCGGGCTGCCCGCGCCAGTAACTAGCTGGTTGATATCAGCGGGAATATTTATCAAGACCCAATGCCACCAGCCGCTGCCTGTCGGTGCATCAGGGTCATAGGCTGTCACGGCAAAGCTCTTGGTGTTTTTTGGAAACTCAGTCCAGGTCAGCTCAGGAGACATGTTTTCACCCGTGCAGCCAAATCCGGCAAACTCTTGTTTTTTCGACATTAACTGACCTGCACTGATGTCCTTGCTGGAAACTGTGAACTCTGCATGTGCCATGGGTGTGAGGCTGCTTACTAAAAGCATGCCGGCCGTTAATGTGCATAGTTTGTTTAAGTGCGCTTTCATCGTCATCTCCTTTGTCGGGTTTTATTGCTTTAAAGGGTGA
>JBFHPN010000304.1:0-3977 GCA_041592735.1 Oleiphilaceae bacterium
ATTTTGGGGAGTGGTGGCTTCGTAGGCAGGTCATTAAGCAAGTATCTTGCATCCAAATCGCAGGCTACCTTAGATATATCCTCTAAAGAGATTGATTTGTCCGAGAGCGCAGCGGTGTCCAAACTTAAGTCTGCACTAAAACCGACTGACTGTTTGGTTGTGCTGGCGGCCTTAACGCCGGATAAGGGTAAGGGCATAGATACTTTTATGAAAAATCTGCGAATGGTTGAACACCTCTGCGCTGCCTTGAGTGAAGTATCCGTGGCACAGGTGATTTACTGTAGCAGTGATGCCGTCTATCCCTTAAGTGAGCCCGTGGTGTCCGAGGCTACGCCAGCCGCGCCGGCAGATCTATATGGGGTGATGCATCTGAGCAGAGAACTTATGCTATCAAGTACCTTGAAAGTGCCGTTGTGCATTGTTCGTCCTACCCTGATCTATGGTGCCGAGGATACGCATAACTCCTATGGACCAAACCGCTTCAGACGCCAGGCGCAGCAAGACAAGAAAATCAACCTTGGCGGTGAGGGTGAAGAAACCCGGGATCATGTGTTGATTGATGATGTGCTTAGATTAATCGCGTTAATTGCCGATCATCGCAGTGAGGGGGTCGTGAATATCGCTAGTGGTCGTTCGCTGAGTTTTCGGCAGGTCGCAGACCAGGTCGCCAGTTATTATGATTACCCGGTAGAGATCTGCACGAGCGCAAGGCAAGTACCGATTACCCACAGGCAATTTGATATTCAGGCGATCACTTCAGCCTTTCCGGGTTTTACCTTTGAGCGCTTTGAGTCCGGCTCTAAGCGTGTACATGAGCAGCAAAGGTAAGTCATGGCTTTTTTTAATCTATTGGGTGCGCTGCCGCAGGTTACCCGAGACCTGAACGCCCGAAGGGTCAACAAAGCGGCCAATCGTGCAGTTGCGTGTCAGTTCGGGCGTGAATATTTTGATGGGAGCCGGGAGCAGGGCTACGGAGGCTATCGCTATGATGGCAGATGGCAGCGCGTCGCCCAGACTGCCCGCGAGCATTACGGCCTTGATGAAACACACCGTGTGTTGGATATAGGTTGTGCCAAGGGCTTTTTTGTTTATGATCTGATGAATGAAATTCCCGGGCTTGAAGCTTATGGCGTAGATGTCTCAGAGTATGCCTTATCTCAGGCTCCGGAAGCGATTCAGGCAAATCTGTTCAAGGCCTCTGCAATTCGTTTGCCGTTTCCCTCAGATTACTTTGATGCGGTGTTCGCGATCAATACCTTACATAATCTTGAACGGGCAGAATGTATTGTAGCCTTGAAGGAAATCAACCGGGTTTGCAAATTTCCACATCAATGTTTTGTTCAGGTGGATGCCTATCATAACCTTGAAGAAAAGCAGTTGTTTGAAGACTGGATGCTTACAGCCAAAACCTATTGCACCCCTGACGAATGGTTGGCCTTGTTTAAAGAAGCTGCTTATCTGGGGGATTATTTCTGGACCACATTCAACTTTGCAGAACAATCTTCCTAAAAAGGTGGGTTTATGACCGAGAAAACACAAGAGCCTCAATATGGCCGCTGTCTTGATTTGTATAATCAACACGGTGCAGAAACACTTGGAATGATGACCAGCCAGGCCTGGTATGATGATCCGAAACGATTAACATTCACGCTGGCACGTTATAAATTTGTTGCCAAAATGTTTTCCGGGAGAAGACATGTGCTGGAAGTCGGGTGTGCCGATGCCTTTGCGACGCGTATCGTCGTACAGGAAACGCAAAAGCTAACCGCCACTGATTTTGACCCTTTGTTTATCGCCGACGTTGAAAAAAGAATGAGCGATAAGTGGCGATTTGACTGCTGTGTTCATGACATGTTGTCCGGGCCGATGCCGGGGGATTATGATGGGATCTATGCCCTGGATGTACTTGAACACATTCCCCAAGAGCATGAGGATGTCTTTATCCGCAATATGATCGCGCCTTTGTCCAAAGATGGCGCGCTTATTTTGGGTATGCCGAGTCTTGAGTCGCAACCGTATGCTTCACCGATTAGTAAAGCCGGGCATGTAAATTGTAAAACCATGCCGGACTTTAAACAGCTGATGCTAGGCTACTTTGATAATGTCTTCATGTTCTCAATGAACGACGAAGTCGTGCATACCGGCTACCATAAAATGGCGCATTATATTTTTGCGCTGGCGTGTGGCCCTAAAGCAAGATAAGCCAGCAGGTTTAAGGCTCTATCCTGAGTGACCTTGGTGAAGGAGTCTGGAATTATGTTTCAGGCGAATCTTGGATGATGTTGCCATCCATGATGGAAAAATTCTGATACGTCCAGATTAACTCTTCCATTAAGGCCTCGCAAAGCCGGTGATTTACCATGGGGTCTTGATCCATGTGCAGTGTTTTGTGGGTGATCGAGCGGCAACGACGCTCAAGCGTAGCCAGCATCTCAAGGAAACAAGCCCTCCATTCGTTCAGATAGCCAGGAATATCCTGCTTAGGTAAAGAGTAAACATGGGTCTGGGCTGCCAGCAAAAAATGCCAGATACTACCTCTGATAAAATAAAACATGCTTTTATTTTCTAGCGAGAGTGATTTTATGAATGGAAAAATCATTGAGCAGAGTTCGGAATAGTGGCGTTTTGTGCTCAGAGGTGCTTTTGAGATCAGCGCAGTCAGTTTCGAAATCAGCTCCTGCATTTCGCTTGATATGAAGTCAGCACGTTCTTTAATAAAGGTTTCTTCAAGTGCTTGGTCTTGGGGATTGAACAGGCATTCGGAAAAATACTGTTTATCCCGATTAGAATGACACGTCAGCGCAGCAAATGCGTCCTTTAATTCTTCGGAAGATAGCCACTGGGTATTTTCAATGTGCGAACCATTTGAGCAGTTGTATACCTTTGTGTTGCCGGATAAAACCAGCATATTTTCGATACGTCTTTTCGCGGTAAATAAAAAGGTTGTGGTGAGTATCACACCACCTTGAGCTGAGGGCACCTCAATCAAGTCGTCTTGATTAACGGCATACTGTTCTTTGAGTGCGCCTTTGTAGTATACCGAGCCAGAGGCGTGGTGGCTTTGTTTATCCGGAAAGCCATAATCAAGGCCAAATAAAAAAATATGGTCCGCCTTAAATTTAAAGCTGAGTGCAAGCGCAGCGTTAGTGCAGGTAGGCGTTGCATGTTCTACGATACTCTCTGGTTTGCCAAACCAATTACTTAATGCACCATCTTCTTTAAAGAATATTCTTGCTTGTTTGAATAGACTGAACATTAAAGGGTTGAGTTGCGCTGCACCGAGTAATTTAACTGAGTGCATGTATTGCTTGTCTTCCATCATGCCCTGAATCATATAAGTATTAAAATCTGACTCAAGCTCAACTTGAAAATCGGGTGTTATTCCGTGTTTCCAGAGGGCTCTCAAGGCGGTTCCGGATGAAATGATGATTGCTTTCTCGGCTAAGTGTTTAAGGTCTTCAATGCGCTGATCCAGAGAGGGGCCGGAGCCCACGATACAAACAGGTAGCTGTAAATCTTTAATGTTGTCGATGGTGATTAACGGAATACGCTGCCGGAAATTATGCAGCGCGTTGTTAAGCTGGTTCAACTCGTCATCGACATTTCCGAAAGAAAACAGATGCACATAAATATCTGCATTGATTTTGTCCGTGATCCGGTCAAATAAAGGCTTACCCATGTGGTTATAGAAGAGTGTTGTCACCGGAAATATCGGACAATAATGCAGTAGAGTGTTCAACAAGGCACTATAAATTTTTTGCTCGTTCGCTACATCAGATAACAAAACAAACTCTAAAGATTTTTTCGGGTCTTTTAAATAAGGTTCAACAATGCTGCGCCAATCCACCGAATAAAGACTGGCGGCAAAATGGTCGGGGTTTGATTCAAGAGCAATAATATGGGAAATATCCCGGATGCGCGTCATGATATCAATATGTTTTGCAAGCCCGATTCCCATAAATACCAACAGCGGAAAA
>JBFHPN010000305.1:0-3976 GCA_041592735.1 Oleiphilaceae bacterium
TACTGCTTGCACTGGATACCGACGAAACAGTGAAAAGCAGCGAAAATGCAGTTGAGCTTTTTGAGCATACGCACATGCCCGAGTATATTGCCTATGCAAAAAAACACACACTACACGTATACGACTTGGATACACGCTACGACCATGAAGTGTTCAGCTTTGAAACAGATCAATTTAATCCGGAAGCTACTCCCGGTTTTATTTGTGACCTTCAAAAAGTAATTACCTGGGATGAAGAAACCAGGCTATCAAAAAAAGTATTATTCAAAGACGAGCTTGCTGTGTATGTTAAGACCAGCGCAAACGAAGATTGCTCTGAACCTGAGGATGGCTTTAAATTCTGGCAGATTAACATTACCAGCAGCGAAGAAACGTTTAAGGTCAGACGCCGCTACCTGAAAGAACACACACACGAACATAAACATTTTCATGACCATGACAATGAAGATGACGAATTATTCGCTGAACATGACCATAAACATACCCTCGAAGAAGGTGAGCTGGATTCTGATGGCCTACCCTTCGACCCTAAAAATCACAAGCACAAACATACTCACTCGCATCAATTCGTGTATGGCCCAGAGCATGCTCACGAACACTTGACCCAAGATGAAATCGACGTCATTCATAACGATAAACGCTTCCATGAAATACGCTTCGAGACCGGCTTCAAGCTTGTGGGCAGAAAAACCACGATAGAAAGTATTGATGAAGCGTTGATGTATTCCGGAACACCCGTCATTGACATCCCTCAACGTAATTTTGGATACCTGGGCCTGAACAGCAAGGAAAACAGCCTCAAATTCTATTCGGTTAACCTGGAAACGCTAACTAAAAAGCTGCTGTGGACCTTAGCTCACGATGATTTTGCGAACCTGACAAATCAGCCGAATCCGATAACAGACTGGAAGGCATTGGTTTCTTACTATAATCGCCCGGTCAATTATCAAATCATCAACAGCAATATTGCCTACTTCACACCAAATAAACTTTATTACTTCAAACTTGTCGACCTGTTTGATGATGATCGCGAAGAAGAAAGACTCGAGAGTATTAACCAGCCCTTTTTCAGCGGCTCATCCCAGCCCCTGGCACTGGATCAGAGAAGCCGTTATAACCCTGTGAGCAACATGCTTGCAATAGTGGAAAATACACAGGTGTGGCTGGCCAAATTATCTGCTGACACTAAAACACCCTCAAGAATCAAAACCTTTAGTGAAGCAGGGCTCACCAGCCTGCAAGCTCAAGTGCTCGGCACGGAACTGATGGTAACAAAACACTTCGAGGTTGATGGCCAAGCTTCATCCTCGATCATCACTTTGCAAGAGAATGGCTTAGAAACCAACACTGTTCTTAACAGAACAAATGATGCCTTAACCGTTATTCCACAAGATAATGCCAGCTTACTCAACTTGACGTCGGATGATACCAGCAACTTAAGTGCTCGCTATATTCTGAATAATTTCGGCTCGCCATTTTCGCCACTGATAGAGTCACTTTGGGTAAAAAACAGCCTGGATTATCGGGGTGACTTTGAATCCAAAATAGTCAGCCAACTAAGTTCAGACAGTTTAACCCAAGTTGCCGGCACCGTTGAGATGCCAACGCTCTATTTGCTGGATGATGAAGAAACTGCTGGAAGAGGCGAACAATTCTTAACCGTAGAGGATGCGGTTAAATCAGCCGATCACTTTGTTATCTTTAATGAGTTTTATACCATTCTTGAATATTTAAATGGCGATGAAACCACCACAGTGATCCCTACAATCGAAGAATATTAGATCGGTAACTTAAATATAGAAGCTACGCGCATTTGAAAGTATTTTAGGACTGATAAACCCTGGGAACGCGCTTGCTGACACCTGTGAACAACTCATAGGCAATAGTTTCAGCCTTGAGCGCCACCTCATCTGCTGGAATGGTTGCTCCCCAAAGCTCCACGACATCGCCCACTTTTACCTTAGCGATAGCGCTTACATCAATGGTAATCATATCCATTGAAACCCGCCCTACCAACGAAACCCGATGAATTTCACCGGTGACCGAGGAAAGCACACCAACGGGGGTTCCACTTGGCGCATGACGCGGATAACCATCTGCATACCCCACTGCCACGGTTGCAATAAGTGAATCCTTATCTGCTGTCCAAGCTGCACCATAGCCAACAGAATCCCCTTTTTTCACATTATGTAAAGCAATGATCGCTGACTGAAATTGCATTACAGGCTTGATGGATAAAGCGCAAGGCGTTGTAGGCGAAGGACGGGCACCATAAAGCATAATACCAGGGCGAACCCAGTTACGATGTGACCCCGGGTAATAAAGAATAGCACCTGAATTTGCCATACTTTGTTTGACAGATATCCACTCATATTGTTTCAGCAGACTGTCAAATTTGCTCATTTGCGCAATAACATGCGCATTATCTGGCTCATCACTTTGAGCAAAATGAGTCATGACACTTTCTAGCTGAAAGCAATCATACTCAGCAAGAAATTCAAACACCCTTTCAAGCTCTGACTCCGAAAAACCCAGACGATGCATACCGGTATCCAGCTTCAGACACACAGACAGTGTCTGAAAACGCTGTGCTTTAAATGCTTTAACAAGCAAGTCCAGTTGCCAGAGGCTATGAAGTACCCAGACTACATTTTCTGAAAGGGATAGACATTCTAAGTCAAAAGGGCCTTCTAAAACCCAAACCCTGTTTTTCAGCCCTGCCGCTCTTAGCTCAGCTAATTCTTCTGGTATGGCAACTGCGAGCGCATGATCACCGGCTGCTTTGGCTAGAGGCACAAGCCCGTGACCATAAGCATCCGCCTTAACGACCACCAGCACTTCAGCTGTTGCTGCTTGCTGCTGAATCAGCTTGAGATTATGTAAGAAGGCATCCAGGTTGATTAAAGCCCTTAAGGGGCGCGATTTGCCAGCGGCTGTTAGCGGAAACAGAGGAAAAGTTGATGCTAGCTCACTCAAAATTCATTCCCGTAATCAACATGAGAAAGATCATTAAACTTGGTGTACTGGCCTTGAAAGGAAAGTTTGATTTTACCGATAGGCCCATTTCGCTGCTTACCGATGATGATCTCGGCTAAGCCTTTGTCGGGGCTGTCTTCGTTATAATATTCATCGCGATAAATAAACATAATGACATCCGCATCCTGTTCTATTGCGCCGGATTCACGAAGATCTGAGTTCATGGGACGTTTGTCTGTGCGTGATTCAAGACCACGATTTAACTGGGAAAGCGCCACCACCGGGCAATTCATTTCTTTTGCAAGCGCTTTCAAAGAACGTGAAATTTCAGAGATTTCAGCCGTACGCCCCTCGGTGGAACCGGGAATCTGCATCAACTGAAGGTAGTCGATCATAATCATTCCGAAATCCTGTTTGATCTCTCTGGCTACCCTTCTTGCGCGAGAGCGAACTTCGGTAGGGCTCAAGCCCGCTGTGTCATCAATATAAAGAGGGCGATCTTTGAGCATACTCACTGCCGAAGTTAACCGGGGCCAGTCATCCTCTTCCAGCTTGCCACTGCGCACGCGCGTTTGGTTGATCATTCCCAATGATGAAATCATACGCATCAAAATCGAGTCTGCCGGCATCTCCATACTGAAAACCAAAACCGGCTTATCCGCCTTGATCAGGACACTTTCTACCAGATTCATAGCAAAAGCGGTTTTACCCATGGATGGTCGGGCAGCAACAATAACAAGATCTGAAGGCTGCAAGCCAGAGGTCATCTCATCGAGGTCTTTAAAGCCCGTAGTAACACCGGTAATTGAATCGGTCGCATTAAATAATTGATCTATTCTCTCAAGTGTTTTGGTCAGCACCGGATTGACAGATTGTGGGCCACCTTCTTGCCCTGCCCGACTCTCAGCAATTTGAAAAACCTTGCGCTCAGCCTCATCCAGTAAATCAGAGGTCGTTCTGCCCTTCGGATTAAACGCACTATCGGAAATTTCTCCGGAAA
>JBFHPN010000306.1:0-3975 GCA_041592735.1 Oleiphilaceae bacterium
CACCGATTTTTATTGTCGGTGTGCCGCGTTGCGGCTCAACACTGCTGGAAACGATAATTTCCAGCGGCCCAAGCAAGGTGGCAAAAGGCGAAGAAACCGGCATTATCTTTCATTATGCATCAACGACCTTGAATCCCGTAAATGCCGATAACTGGAATATATTTAAAGAACGGTGCCAGCAACACTACACACAACTCGGTTTGCACCATTCAGAGCATGGTTTTACGGACAAGTCTTTGGAAAATCTGCTGTTCATTGATCTGATTCTGGCCCTCTACCCTAAAGCCAAAATCATTTATTGCCAGCGTACCCCGCTTGCTTGTGCCGTTTCCATTTTGAGAAATAATTTAAGCGTGCTGCCATGGGCTCATGATATTGAATCGATACTGGCTTATCTGGATTTGAACTTGAAGGCCATCGCCACTGCAAAGGCAAAATATACAGATCAAATTTTGACCCTGGATTATGAAACACTGGTCACGGACCCTGTCTCGACCTCAAAAGAACTGATGGAATTTTGCGAGCTGCCATGGGATGAAGCGTGTTTAAGTGCCCAGCAAAGACAGAAAACCTTCAGTAAAACTGCCAGCCATCAACAAATCAGACAGGATATCCATACGAATTCTATTTCTCTGTATCAGCAGTATGCGACAATTTTCAGCCCATACGCGGCGCAATATCCTTGGATTAAAGGGGAGTAACTGTACATAAACGAAAAAAGCGGCTGATCCCGGGATCAGCCGCTTTTTTCAGATTAAAGGTCTTATGCAGGATCTGCTTACAGGCCAGCGAGAATGGCATCCCAACCGGATTCAAGAGAAACATCTTCCAGTTCCGCCCGCCAGTGATGGTCAATCACACCATTACCATCACTGTCTTCTTGCACCTCAAGCCGGTTTCCTTGTGCATCAAAACTCGACATAACCACATAATCCCAGCGCCCATCGCCATTTAGATCACGCTTAAACATCGTCCGATTGTCGTTTTCGTCATAAGCATAGGCTTCAATATATTCAAACACGCCATCCTGATTATGATCTTGTTTATAAAGACTCAAACGATCCTGATCATCATATTCAAAAGTACTGTTGCCGCTTTCAATATCCGGATCAAGGCTCACGATCTGTCTGGCCGTCATTCTGCCAAGGTGGTCATAGCTATAAATAATCTCAAGTTCGGGCTGACCATCGCCGTCATAATCATCGGATAGCTTTTCGACTCGCCCTTGCTTGATCTCCCGAACACTGACAAATTCCTGAACACCGTGTTCATTCCTTTCAAGCACTTTAATCTGCTCCCGCGAGCCCGAGTAGGTAAATTGTGAGGAGCTTTCAGGTGTACCATCTCCATCTTTATCAATTTCCATTTGACGGAGGACACCTTGTGGATTGTAGCGGTAGTTTTCACGATAAACTTTTGCTGAGTTTGCCATGCTTATCTCTCGCATAGAAAGTCTACCCTCTTCATACTCATACAGCTCGGTTTGTTGTGTATAAGAGTTCTGAACAGACTTGATACGAGATTCATGATCATACTGATATTGAATTTCAATCGGAGAGTCCTCTTCCGAGATCACAATGCGCTCAAAATCGACTTCACCGAACTCATTAAATTGCACCTGAGTAGTGACATCCTGCTCATTTAAAGCAGATGCACGAGACGTCGATACACGCTTTACTTCAACGGGAATCTGTAACCTTGAATAGAGTTTTTCAGCGGCATCTCTGAAGGATATCGGTGAGCGCCCCGTCAAGTCATTTACGGTACTAATGATTAAAGGCTGCTGATAAAAATCCTTCGCTTTACTGGCTAACTCAATTTCCTTACCCGCTAACAACTGATGCGCCCGACCAAGATCAATACCATTATCCACTTGACCATCAACATCCAGACTCATCAGCAAAACGGTCGCATTCAGCACTAGATCAAAACTGCTGACCATAGGCCGCTTCAGCAGACCTGAAATTTCAATCTCATCTTGCGGTGCTTCAATGCCAAGCCAATCAAAAGGCGTTATTGATGGTTTTGCTTCAGTGGTACCAAATTCGATATCCCCCAAATAAAAACGAATCATTTCGTCGTCTCTGTAACGAAACTGTCCGTCCTTGTCAGTAACTCCTGAAAGAGTCTCTGTTTCGTAAGGCAAACCCTTTATATTGAGTGAACCAAGGTTACCCTTAAGACTATCTGATTCCTTATTCCCTTTTTCGGATGAACCGCCTCCACCACCACAGGCTGTTAGTAGCAGGATAGCCGAACAACACAAAGCCAGGCGAAGAGTTCTTATATGTTGATACATCATTTGAACACCTGCGACACCTATCATTGTGGAGTTAATCTTATGGAATCAACATGACCATCTTTATCCAACACTACAAAGCGCAAAGTATTGACTCCCTGTCTCGGAATGATGGTAATGGATTGGGATCTTCGCCAGAGGAAATCACTGACAGTTGAGCTTAAATTGATTGAACCGACTGCCCGGCCATTCAAACGCACCTCCAACACACCTGAGCGTCGGTTTGAATAGCGCACATCGAGGTTATACGGCACAGCATAAGCATTCACCGAGGTAAATTCAAAATAATCGCCTACTCGGGTTTCACGGTTTGAGAGTCGCACATAACCCGAGCCAGAGTAACCAAAGAGAGAGCTTCTGATTAATGGCCCACCCACCAATCTCGCGGTTTCTGCTTCAATATTAATCGTCGTAGGTTGAACAACGGTCACCGTTCGAGTCACGGGTGACGCAGCATTGCCGGCTGAATCAGAAACTCTGTAGGTAAGAACATAATTCCCTGCCCGACCAACATTCACCGATCCACTCACGGCTATTCTGCCTGTAATATTGCCATCAATATTATCCGTGGCAGTCGCGCCAGGATCACTAAATAAAGCACCCTGTATAACTGTCATCGTGGCACTGCCATTTAATCGAATGACTGGTGGCGTGGTATCAGCGATCACCTGAACCCGACGGGTCACTTCCTGGGCTCTGTTTCCTGCAGAATCGGTGACGTTGTAACGCACTGTATAAAGACCGGCAGCAGCGGTATTGACCGGGTTCACCACCACAATAGAGGCTGTCAGATCACCATCGACATTATCACTGGCCGTTGCCCCCGCATCGACATAGCTTGCACCCAACATAATATTCACATTCGAAGAACCCAAACGCGTGATCACAGGCGCGCTAAAGTCCCCGACCACCACGCTGCGCGTGACTGTGGGTGCCGCATTACCGGCAGAATCTCTGACATCATAACGCAGGATATAAGTACCGGCGACGTTAGTATTTACCGAGCCTGTGACCACAATACGCGATGACAGATTTCCTTCGAAACGATCCGTCGCTGAGGCTCCCGGATCAACAAAAGGTGTTCCCTGGTTATGATTGATCGTTGAGGCACCTATTAACGTTAGCGTCGGTGCCTGAGTATCCGCAACAATTACGGTACGCGTAAGCGTAGGGGCACGATTTCCGCCTAAGTCGGTGACATTATAGGTGAGTGTATAATTCCCCGGAACATTCGGGTTAACCGCTCCCGTTACCTGGATCCTGTTAGAAATATTTCCGGTATGCATATCATTGGCCGTCGCACCCGGATCTGTAAAGGCTGTCCCGGCTTCATGACGCATCGGGGTAACACCGTTCAGGGTTAAGGTGGGCGCAATGGTATCAGAGACAGTGACGCTGCGTGATACTTGGCGCGCTGCATTCCCATTCAGGTCCGTGACGTCATAATTGACGACGTATACACCGGCTCGATTAACATCGACTAAGCCCGTGACACGAATGCGTCCGGTGATATTGCCATCCAGATTATCGCTGGCAGTTGCACCAGGGTCATTAAAGGCTGTGCCCTGCTCAATATTCATACTGGCACTGCCATTCAGGGTAATCACAGGCGCGATAAAATCATTCACGACAACCCGTCGAGTCTGCTGAGACGCAGGAATATTCGCAGAGTTGCG
>JBFHPN010000307.1:0-3956 GCA_041592735.1 Oleiphilaceae bacterium
CGGCCTTCATGTATGTATCGGTACCATCATGTTGCTGGCCATTCTGGTGCGCTGCCTTAAGGGTCACTTTAGTGAGGAAAAACATTTTGCCTTTGAGGCAGTTGCCTGGTACTGGCACTTTGTTGATGTCGTCTGGCTGGGCCTCTACTTCTTCGTATACTGGCTCTGACACCACATGCATAAGGTTGAAACCTTAACTTTTTTGTTTAAGGTTTCAACGGTCATGCGCAAGCAGTTATCTACGCAAGATCACATCATTCAAAACTGATTTGGCGTTATCAGCCCCATGTAATAACCGACAATGATCAATATCAACAAACAAATTGATAAACTAATACGCACGGTCAAGGCCGTCAGCACCCGGGTATCTTTATTCTCTTCACTTTTCAGAAAAAAAGCACCGGCTCCCAGGCTGATGAGCACCAATAACAGGTTGATAATTAATACTATCTTGTAGATGGTCATAGGAATCTCGTTAATTTATTGTTATAAGGGCTCTATAGTTTGGCCTGATTAAATGCAGATACCAAGAGTTTAAAGAAATTTTTTGTCTAAAACAGCGCTAATAAACGCTTTTGAAAGAATTAACTATGCCGTACCAGTTTAAACCGGCGCTTCTGAGCAGCCTCTTCTTTTTTTTCTTAATTGTTATGTTGATTCTCCTGGGAAGCTGGCAACTTAATCGCGCAGAAGAAAAACATGATCTTCAACAATTGATACATGAAAGAAGCCTGGCAAACCCGCTTTCTTTAAATATGCCCTTTGAAGAGTTTGCGCCCTATCAAATCGTTCAGGCTACCGGACACTATCGCGCAAAGGACTCAATATTACTCGACAACATCGTTTATCAGGGGAAACCGGGCTACTACTTGATCACGCCCTTTGAAATTCTTGCATCCAGGGCCGTTATAATGGTGAATCGAGGTTGGCTACCTCAAGGAAGAACCAGAGACGACCTACCCCTCTTTTCGACACCTGAAGGGCTGATTACGCTCGAAGGCCACCTGTCGCCACCTCGCTCCAAGCCGGTAATGACAGGCTCGATCGACCAGCCTATTGCCCCGACACCACCACTCTGGTATTACATGGATCAGCATTTCTTTTCCCAGATTTACGGTTATTCAGTACTCCCGCTGGTATTAAATCTGAAGTATGGCGGCCAGACCAGCACCCTGAGTTCTACCCTAATACCAACAACTGATGACTCAACACAATTAATTCAGGATTGGCCGGAATATGATGCGAAATCAGGGATGCATATAGGGTATGCCATTCAGTGGTTTGTATTTGCAGGATTCGCCTTGCTAGCCTATCTGGGTATAAGTTTTAAAAAAATAACAAAGGATTAAGACATGAACGATAAATCGTTAAAACCTGATTTACCTGAACAGGCCAATAAGGCAGCTGATGCACCTCCGCCAGCACCGAAACGTAAGATGACCCCCTTTTATGTCATGGTTATTGTTTTTGGCCTACCTTACGTGCTGGCCTGGTATTTTATGTCTGGCGGAGATCCTGTTTCTTTTGAAGCGCCCGGCAATCGAGGGCAACTGGTTTCGCCCATGATTGCCTTAGATCATTACTCACTGGAAACGCAGACGAATCAAACGCTTGACTCATCATCCCTATCTGGCAAATGGCTATTAATAACCAGTACTCAAAGTTGCCTGGAGGCTTGCCAAAAAACCTTACTGATCATGCGTCAGGCACGTAAAGCCATGGCAGTCGACCGTGAAGCAATCGTCCCCATCCTTTTATTGAGAAACGAAAACGCACTGAATGAGACAAAGGTCGATTTAGCGGCAGAGTTCTCGACCTTACACATAATTAAACCGGCTAGCAGCCTCGCCTCCGGATTGTTAGAGGTGTTCTCAGCTCAGAATATACCGCTCGATAACAGTATTTTCATGGTCGACCCCTACGGTAATTTTATGATGACTTACCCGGCAGGCAGTGATCAACTCGGCTTACTGGATGATATGAAGCGCTTGCTCAAAGTAAACCCGGTGCAGCGCTAAATTCGTGATCAAGAGCAGATGACTATGACGAGCAAACTTTTCTACCGATTATCTCTGGGCGCAACCTGCCTGGCGCTGTGTGTCATTGTTTTAGGAGCGTATGTGCGCTTATCCGATGCAGGTTTAGGCTGCCCGGATTGGCCGGGGTGCTATGGCAAGATTTTGGCCCCCATGGCTGAGCATGAAATTCATCATGCCAATGCAGCCTTTCCCCACCGCCCTGTTGAGATAGGGAAAGCCTGGAAAGAAATGGCTCACCGTTATCTGGCATCCCTGCTGGGCATGTTGATTCTGATCCTGGCAGCTATCGCCATTAAAAACCGTAAAGTCGCAGGTCATCCTCTCTTCTTACCCCTCATTCTGGTATTGGTAGTATGCTTTCAAGGCGCCTTGGGGATGTGGACGGTCACCCTGCTTCTGAAACCTGCGATTGTTACGCTTCATCTTTTAGGGGGCATGCTAACACTTGCTTTACTCGCCTGGCTGACCTTCACTCAGACATTAACAAGAGAAAAACGGCTTGTTTCAAACCGGATAACCCGACATTGGGCAAAATTCGCATTGATTGTGGTGTTCTGTCAGATCGCATTAGGGGGCTGGACCAGCACCAACTATGTTGCCCTGCACTGCTGGGATTTACCGACTTGTCAGGGGCAATGGCTACCCCCGACTGACTTCAAGGAAGGTTTTACCATCTGGCGCGAATTAGGTGTCGACTATGAAGGGGGCGTGCTTTCCGTCGAGGCTGGCACGGCTGTCCATTTAACGCATCGCATAGGCGCCTTGATTACATTATTGGTTGTCGGTGTGCTCATTGGCCTGCTGTTTAAAGTGAACCGACCACTTGCCTGTTTAATCGGAGCCTTACTCGCCACCCAGATCACACTTGGCCTATTGAATATTATTTTAGTACTTCCATTAGTCATTGCAGTTGCTCATAATGGGGGTGCAGCATTATTACTGATTGGGTTGATCTGGGTGAATCGTTCACTCACTGTTGAAACAGTTCACAACAGATAACAAGGTCCCAACCTTAATATCAGGGGTAGTGCTATGTCATTTAAACAATAAAAAACCTTAAAGATAATAAAAACAGACTAACCCCGACAAAACAACGAAGCCCGCATTCTCGTCTGTTTATGTCCTTAAAAACAAGAGATAAACCATGGCTATTACCACACTTCCTCTGGAAGCGCCTGCCATTTGGCGCCAATATTTAGCGTTAAGCAAACCCAAGGTTGTTTTACTGATCGTGTTTACAGCACTTGTCGGCATGCTGCTCTCTTCGCCCACGCTGATTCCGCTGGATTTAATTATTTTTGCTAATTTAGGCATTGGCCTGGCTGCCGCTTCGGGCGCTGCGGTGAATCACTGGGTTGATCAGAAAATTGATGCCGAGATGGATCGCACCCGCCAAAGGCCCTTGCCCACGGGTAGCATGAGTTCCGCTTCTGCTCTCGGCTTTGCCTTGATACTCTGTGTGTTATCCATGGCCATCTTGCTGGCCACCACTAATCCGCTCACGGCGTTGATGACCTTTATCTGTATAATCGGATATGCCGTTATTTACACTGTCTTTTTGAAGCGCTCAACACCGCAGAATATTGTCTGGGGTGGCGCAGCCGGTGCCGCACCGCCAATGTTAGGCTGGGCAGCCGTAACCGGTGAAGTCAACACAGAAGCGTTGCTGTTATTTCTGATTATATTTATCTGGACGCCCCCCCATTTCTGGGCACTGGCCATCAGAAGACGTGATGAATACGCCAAAGTCGATATTCCCATGTTACCCGTGACCCATGGCATTCCCTTTACCAAAGTACAGGTCTTACTTTATACCTTCATGTTATTGGCGGTAACACTCATCCCCTTTGCTATTCAGATGACAGGTCTGATTTATCTGGCAGGCGCTGTCGCGCTGGGTGTGGGCTTTATTTACCA
>JBFHPN010000308.1:0-3951 GCA_041592735.1 Oleiphilaceae bacterium
GCTGATGCGAGTCATTTTCTTGGTTGCTTGATAATCGTTTGCCGTATTGCTCAGCAAAGCACCCGCCATGAATAAAACAAACAAGGTAAGCATGACTATCGCAAAATGGATCAGTTTTTCATGCTTTATGGATGCTGGAAAGACAGGAAATCGATAGCGTAGCATTATCCATTTTCCTAAGTTAAATGCAGATCAAACGTGTAATTGTTATAAGTAAAGTATAGGAAGAAAAGCCTTAATTTGTTATGCCAGTACAAAAAAAATTAGCTGATCATTATAGGTAGTTGTTTAATTAAACGGAGCTTGCTAACAGTCCGCAGGCGTAATAGCTTTCGCCCTTGCAGATGCTTCGTTATAATCGACCCCCACTTCTATTCAAGCCAAAGAGGCCAATACTATGAGCGGCGTTGATTGGGATTTACCTTCGCTGGTGACCGGGCTCCGTGCCACGCGCGTTAGCTGGCGAAAAGCCAGAGATCGAAATTTACATGCGCATGTTCGCGAGTTTCCCTCTCAGGATGTGTTGCAGCAGGTGGCAGCGGCACTTGCTGCAGTGTTGTTTCCAATGCGCCTGGGGCCAGCAGACCTGACGCCGGAAACTGAAGATTTCTTTATCGGTCATACCTTGAGCCGGGCCTTGGATGATTTGTTGGCGCAGGCAAGGCTGGAACTGTGTTATGCCAAACAATATGGCCTTGATAGCGGTACCTGTGAAGAAAAAGATGTGATTGAGATAATCAAACAGTTTGCTGCTGAGCTCCCGGGAATCAGAATTAAATTGGATACCGATGTTGAAGCGGCCTATAGGGGTGACCCTGCAGCGCGAAGCATGGATGAAGTGGTACTCTGTTATCCCGGAATTCGAGCGATTATTTATCACAGAATGGCACATGCGCTTTTTAAGCTCGGCTTGCCCTTATTAGCAAGGATTATCGCCGAAGATGCCCATTCGCAAACAGGAATCGATATTCATCCCGGTGCACAGATCGGCGGAAGTTTTTTTATTGATCACGGCACGGGCGTGGTCATTGGCGAAACCTGTATTATCGGTGAGCGCGTGCGAATTTATCAGGCAGTGACCTTGGGAGCGCGTCGCTTTGTTACGGATGAAAATGGTGATTTGCAAAAAGGCATCGAGCGTCATCCAATTGTCGAAGATGATGTGGTCATCTATGCAGGCGCTACTATTCTGGGGCGAATTACCATTGGCAAAGGCTCAACCATTGGCGGTAATGTCTGGTTAACACACAGTGTACCCCCGGATAGCCAGATTAGTCAGGCTGCTGAACAGGTGAATCAGCCCTTGCCTTAGTTGCCTTGAGAATCCCTTGCACAGTCAAATAGCCGGAGACCACTCCGGCACGCTTTAAAGCATCTGAAAATGCTTAATCTTGACGTGTTCGCCTTCCAGTATTTTCAGATCAAAACTTCCGCATTCATCACAAGCCGTATAAGAATCTGTCAGAGATTGCGTGTTGCCGCAAGCTAGACAGAGCGCGCTGCCTTTTGCTTCAGTTATGGTTAATTTGGCGCCCTCGGCTGGGGTGTTTTTTAGAATACCCTGAAAACACTGACGCAGTGCTTCCGGCGTTGCTTCAGATAGCGCACCTATTTCAATATGAATGTGGGCGATCTTAGTGCTGCCTTGTTTTCTGGCGGTTCGCAATAGTTCTTCTAGCAAGTGTTCTGCGAGAGATAGTAAATCCACGATAGTTTTCCTGTTAATTATGTATTAGATGATCTAGTTTATCTTCTTAATAGCAGTCATTTTGTCTGATGGGGGCATCTATGAATAATGCCATAAATGTAATATCTTGAAGAACTATTAGATAGCGTAGCCACGTTCTATGATAAATACCCGGGATTGGTGTTCATGAGCAGACTCCCCAAACTGAGCAGGCAAGTAAGCTTCATTTTTAGTTTTCTCCTTATTTGTGCAAGCGTGCGTGCCGAACAAATCACTCTCGTCGCGGATGAGTGGTGCCCCTATAATTGTGTGCCTGGCTCCAGTTATCAGGGGTTTATGATCGACATTGCCGAACAGATATTTAACAAGCAAGGGATTACCGTCAATTATTTGGTTATTCCTTGGGCGAGAGCCAAACTCGCTGTGAGGATCGGCCATTATCACGGCATCGTGGGGGCTGGCCGGGAAGAGGTGCCCGATTTCATTTTTCCTAAGGAGCCCCTAGGAAAAGCCGAGCATACTTTTTTTACAACGGATCAATCTCCGCTATCCTGGGAGTATGAAGGTTTACCCTCCCTGAAAAAAATTACCCTAGGCGTTATTCGCGGTTATTCCTATGGTAGCTTATACGAAAAATATATCCTGAAGCATCGCAACAATCGTGATCTGATAGAGATAGTGAGTGGCGAATCCGGGCTGCAGCAAAACATCGATAAACTCCAAATGGGGCGTATTGATATGCTAATTGAAGATCGCACTGTGTTTAACTATTACCTTTTTCAAAATAAGATAAAGAATACCTTTAGCTCTCGTGGTCTGGCTTTTAAAGAGGAAGTTTTTATTGCATTTTCCCCAGAACTACAAAAATCACAGCAGTATGCAGATATTCTCAGTACTGGCATGCAGGCACTACGCGCTTCGGGTGAACTTGCCAGGATTCTCAAAAAATATGGTCTTGAAGATTGGCATTAATCAATTGTCGAAAGCTAAGGTCAAGACAGCTGTTAATGTATATCATTAATGCTTAATTTTCTGAATTGTAACAAAGCGGACTAATCCCCTTACAATTCAACACTATTTGCTCGATAGCCATTCTACAAACTTGACTATACTCATAAGAAATATTTCAAGAATCATATCTCTTTGGTTTTATCGGATTAGGTGTGTTGGTTGGAACGTGTTTTTCTATTTCCTGGTAAGTTAGCAGAGTGACGTTTATGCGTTTTCTTCAAGCTATTCTGATGGCTGTTTTTTTGATGTCATTTCAGTTTAAAACTGAGGCATCTACTACTTTGAATTTTTCTCTTTTAGTAGTGAATGGTCAGCAGCGATCTGCCTTTTTTGATCAAGTAAAAAAGTTCGAGCGTCATTATCCTTCTATAACCGTCAATGTTATGGCGGTAGAGCAGGAGAAATATAAGGAAAATTTTGAATCCTGGTTAAAGGCGTCTGCTCATAGTGATGTTATGTTCTGGTTTGGTGGCGAGCGCTTAAACTGGTATGTCAGTCAGGGGTTGATAGAGCCCATAGATGAGGTATGGCGACGTAATCGGTGGCAGGAAAAAATTACAAACAGTGGCCGTTCAGCCGCAGAAGTGGGTGGGCAGTTATTTGGTTTACCGATTCATTACTATAATTGGGGTATCTATTACAACAAGGCAGTTTTTGAGAAGCATGGCTTAACGGAGCCTCAAGACTGGCAACAGTTTATTGAAACCTGCAAAAAACTCAAATCACTGGGACTCATTCCGATCACCTTGGGCTCCAAGGAAACCTGGCCTGTGGCATCCTGGTTTGATTACATCAATTTGCGTTTGAATGGCCTGCCGTTTCATCAGCAATTAATGAGGGGTGAGATTTCCTATCATGATAGCCGTGTTCGGGAGGTGTTCGAGCATCTGGGTACACTGGTTGAAGCGGGTTTTTATAATGCAGATCATGATGAGCTGTCCTGGAAAAGTGCCTTACCGTTTTTATATCGGGATCTGGCGGGCATGTTCTTGATGGGCAACTTCTGGACATCACAAATACCAGAGCAGATGAAAGCGAAAGTAGGCCTGTTTCGTTTTCCCCAAATGAACACCGACATTCTGTTTTATGAAGAAGCGCCTACCGATTTACTGATTATTCCTGCCAATGTAAAAAACAGGAAAGAAGCAGAGGCCTTTCTCAATTTCATGTCCGAAGAAACCGTTCAGGCAGAGCTCAATCATGCCTTAGGTATGTTGGCGCCTCAGAAAAAAAACCGACAGAAGAAAGACTAC
>JBFHPN010000309.1:0-3951 GCA_041592735.1 Oleiphilaceae bacterium
CCATTATTGCCAAGATAACTGGCATCCTGATAATTATTCCATCCGCTTGTGCTGACATCCCAGTCTGTTGTGTTGGTTTTCAGGTTGGTCAGACCATTAGAAAAGTAATGATCAGAACCTGTCAGATTAAATTCGCCTAAAAATCCGGCGATACCACCTTGGTCATAAGCAAAAATATGCAAAAAATAATTTTGTCCGGCAAGTAAATTAACACCCGAAAAATTGTAGGTGGAATACCAGTCGTTGGCTGAAGAAACAAATGTGCCCTGCACCGAATTGTCCGTAGAAATATAGGCAGCGTAGCCATTATCTACATTTAATCCACCAGATAATAAGGTTGCAGAGGCTTGTGTACTTGCAATTAATAATAAGGATGCCGCTAAGGCTTTTGGTTTTAACATTGTTTGTGCCCCAAGAGATGTTAAGTAAGCGCATCACTGAAAGTTGTAGGTTACAGGCCTTTTCAATGACGCAATATAAAGTTACTTAACTAGTCTAATTGGTTGGAAAAAAATGGATAGCTGGCAACTAGAATGTTGACAATTGTTTACAAGTTGAAAACAAAACCACTCAGTTTTTACACTGACTTCACTGAATTTGAAAAAAATTGAACCGAATAATTCATAGCCTCGACTAATCAGTGACATCCAACATCAACACTAGATAGGTACGCTTATGAAACTCGAAACTGGCATTAGAACCTTTATCATCGCCGCTCTTTTAACGTCACCCTTTTGTCAGGCGGATAGCTCGTCGGGAATGGCAACGGGCAAGCGCCAACATGGGCCAATAAAGATCGTTAAGCCGATAGATAAAGCCACACCAAAATTAATGCAAGCGATGAAGCAGCCTCAGGCAGATGTTTCGTCGTTACAACGTGCGGCTTATCGGCTTTGTCCGGATGGCACGATGATACAGCCAGGCGAAAAATGCCCTGAAAAAACAACTAAGCGTTAGTCTTTGCGTCGTCGAACGCAATACAAAAAAAACCGCAGTGGTCTCGCTGCGGTTTTTCGTTTATTTTGCTGCAATTCAGTATTCTGACTGGTGTTTGATTAAGGGGTTAATCATGCCCGTTTAGAATCTATGTTGTCCGGGTCATTGGCACTTCTTATAAAGGTGATGAAGTCATTAAAGGCCAAAGGTCTGCTCAGGTGATAGCCTTGCAGATAGTCACATCCCATCTGGCTGAGCGCATGGCAGGTCTGGCTGGTTTCTACGCCCTCGGCCACCACATCATACCCCAGGTCATGACACATGTTGATCGTTGTCTTGACAATGATTACATCGTTGTTATGGCTATCCATTTCCATCACGAAGGAACGGTCAATTTTAATTTCCTGAACGGGCAATTCTTTAATGTAAGATAGCGATGAGTAACCTGTGCCAAAATCATCAATAGACAGGCGAACACCCAAACGGTTTAATTCCTTCAGCGCAGACAGCGCACGCTTCGGGTCATCCATCATGGCGGTTTCAGTGACTTCGAGAGATAACATCGAAGCGGGGATGTTGTATTTCTCAAGGCCTTCCTGAACCACACGGGGGAAATGCTTTTCTTTTAAATTAACAGCTGAAATATTAACCGCGACCGATAATTCGTAGCCCATTTCCCGTAATTCGTTAAGCTGCATTAAGGCTTTGTTTATCACCCATTTTGTTAGCGGATTAATCACGCCGGTTTGCTCTGCAATGGGAATAAATTCATCCGGAGGGATAAAACCGTGTTCACTATGCGTCCAGCGCAGCAGTGCTTCCATGCCAGAAATTTTGCCAGTCTTCGAGCAGACTTTTGGCTGGAAATGCAATGCAAGTTCATCATGATCAATCGCTTTACGCAGTTCCCCAGCCAGCGATAAGCGACGAGCATTGTATGGGTTGATATCACTGGAGTAATCCGTAACAAGCTTGCCGCGGCGTTCACCCATATCTATGGCTATTTGGGCATTGCGCAGCAGCGTTGGCGCATCAGTCTCATAGGGAATATACGCCGCTGTTCCGCTGATACAGCCAATATCGATGGCCATACCATTGAATTCAAGAGGCTCAGACAGCTTCATTGCAATCGAATGGATCGTTTCTTTGGGGTCGGGGTTACCTTGGTTATTGATCAGAATCACAAAGGTTACGCCTTCCATTGCGACAATATAGTGGCTATTTCCTTCCTTTTCATCCAGAGAGACGGCGCCGGACAGTTGTTTTACCATTCCATTCAGTTCTTGGGTGATCAGCTTCAATAACTCATCTGCCAGAATATGCCCCAAGGTTTTGTTAACTTCATGAAAGCGGCGCAAATAAAACATACCCAAGGTCATTTCAGGGATATCTTTTTTACTTTCTATTTGTTGTTTAAACCAGTTTTCGAAAAATGCCCGATTGGGTGCGCCGGTCAATGGATGATGCAGTGCACTGTAAATTAATTTCTGCTCGGCAATTTGCCGTTGTCTGGATTCATCAATCATTTTTTTCTGTGCTTGAAAGCGTTGGTCACGTTCATTATTCAAGCGGTCTGCCAGAGCCAGTGATAGCAGTATCGCTTCCAGAGCGGAGCCGAACTGCAAACCATTTTCAGTTAAGAAAGTGCGAGGAAGAATACCAAATTTGCTGAGTGCCAAGGCAACCGTAGCGATGGTGATTGAGGCCCAGGCTATCGTATAAAAACGGGCAATGGTGTGGCCCTTCCACCACAGATAAGGGCCTATCAGCAGACACCCTAAGGAGGCAGGAATGACGGCAATGACCGAAAACTTGATGGATTGCTCATAGTCGAGCACTAGCCCACCGATAACTCCTAAAACGGCAATGCCGGTCATCACTTGAAAAAAACGGTTTGCATAGGGAGCATGCGTTTGTAAATCCAGAAAGTGACGCGCAAACAGGGAGGCAAAGAACACGATACTTGGCACAAATACCAGAATGCCAATATCCTGAATATAAGACGCTTCTGGCCAAAAATATTGTCCTGCCAGACCGTTCAGACAGAATTGCACTGCTGCGAAGCAGAATACAAAACTGACATAGTAAAAATACATCGATTCTTTTAATGAGAAAAAAATAAACAGGTTGAACAGAATCATTACCAGCATCATGCCGTAGTAAATACACATGCGAATGAGTTCGAGCTGGTCGCTTGCAAAAAATTCTCGCTCTGATGCGATGGATATCGGCAGTTGTAATGAACTGCCACTTTTTACCTTTATATAAAGGGAGCTGTCGCTTTGTGCATCAATTGAAATCGGAAAAACGAAATTCCGATGATCAATTGGCCGCGCAGAAAAAGGTCGCCTGTCTCCGACCTGATATTGCTTAATGATTTGATCACCGTTGACTTGATAAAAATCGATGTAATCCAGCACGGGATACGCAATTTCGACAACACGTTCTATTGTGCTTGCACTGCCATTGCTCAGCCTTAAATGAACCCAGAACGCTGAATCGGTGTAACCGAAATTCGGCGTTTCAGTGCTTATTTTCTGCCATTGAAAGCGGCTATCGGTACTTTTCACGGTGTCGATGGAAAGCGCGTTCTCTGTATCTTCCAGATAGTCTGAATGCAGGCCTAGCGTGATGCGCTCACCTGAAACGCTCACGTCGACACTGTTTTGCGCACCAGCATTTAACGACAAGCCCAGTAAAACGGTGATAGATAAAAGCCATGTTGTAAACTGGCTCACTATATAATTCAAAGTGAACATGCGCTGAAAGATTGGCTTTTTCATTGGATTGTTCTTAATCGCTCTGGCGGTTTATCCCAATCAGAAGTAAAGACAATAATGGCCGAATTGTCTAACTTAAAAGGCCAGAGATTTTAATAAGATGTTGTTAAAATAACTTCTTCATTCTGATCAGCAAATGATTAAACTGGCGATCGGTTCAAATTGAGAAAGGGTGACGCCCTTTGTTACTTTTTACGCATAGTACTATTTCGTTATTGTTATTAACTGAAAAGGG
>JBFHPN010000310.1:0-3949 GCA_041592735.1 Oleiphilaceae bacterium
GTGCCGATGTAAATACAAGGTAACACTCAAAATCGTCATTTGCGTAAGCAACAGGGTAGCGATTATCTTCCCCCCTATCGTTAAATCTAAACTGCCGTTAATCCACCACTCGAACATTTTTTCCTCTTATTTTTCTAGCGTACACGTGTTGTACCAATAAGCCAATATAGCATTTATAACGGGGTAAAAACAGTAAAGGCATGTAACAAATGGCAAGTGTTGACAGTTATAGCTTGTAAGCGGTCAGACAGTCATAAGCGAAAGCTGGGCTTTTATTGAATATCGACACGAATGATGTCAGAAAAGGCCCCTTGATGGTTGTCAGTATCAATTGTTGCAATTCGAAAATACATGGCGCCAGCGGGTAATCCGGTAAAAATATGTTGATTGCTTTGGTTATTAGGAATAACCATCTGATGGTCAAGTCGTTCTGCATTAAGACCATATTGGATGGTATAGGCCTTTATTTCTTCAGCTAATAAGGTTGATCCATCTTCTCTAAATTGTGGTCGATCCCATGACAGTTGGAGGGTATGTCTTGTTGCAGGAGGAGGATTGATGATATTTCTTTCTGTAATATCCTGATATTCAGGTTGCGTTATTTCCGGCAATGGTTTGGAAGCAATAACCTGTACAGAGGCTGGCGTTGAAACAACGCTGCCAGCAGGATTAGAAATAATGACGTCATACTGGCCTGCATCACTCTGATGGATCATGTTCAGATATAAGCTGGATGAGATGCCTTGATTGACATACTCACCATTCTTCCGCCACTGGTAACGCAACGGTCCACTTCCAGAGGCCGAGACGGAGAGCCTGGCGTTACTTCCGGCGCTTACCATTAAAGACGCGGGCTGATGAATAATCGTGACAGGTTTCAGTTCCTGGCTTACCCAGACATAAGCAAGATTTGAATATACGCGTTCCTTGTTATTAGAAACGATCACTTGATAATGACCACTATTTTCCTGCTGGCTGGATGCCACAAAATAGGTGCTGCTGTTATGCCCGTAAATAACCTTACCGTTTTTATGCCAGCGATAGTTCAGTGGGCCATTGCCACTCACTCTGACATCAAGCCGTAAGGCTTCACCCTGCATTATGCTGATTGCTTGAGGGTTTTGTAATATAGTCAGAGGTTGGTCAGATTGCCTGCTTGCTGTGTTTACTGTTGATGATGAGGAGGTGTTGGCCAGAGTTTCAAGCAGAAAGCTAAGGTCCTCACCGCACCCGCTAATACACAGCAATAGTAAAATAAGGCTGAAAAATCTATACAAATAGTGATGAATCATAGTGCTCAAAGTAGCGCTAATAGCGTGCTAATTAACACAGATAAGTCGAGTAGCTTGGCGATACAGCAAGAAACGTGGGGGCCGGTAACATCATCCGTGATCGGTCATTCTTGAAAGGTGGAGTATCATAAAGAATCAAAGCGTAACATTATGATATCAGGTTAACATTTTGGTTTTTTGTATCATGTCTTTAAAAATACATATGTAAGCTGATAAGTAATAAAACGATGATTATATTGCTTAAATGATATGATGGCTTAGGAAACATCTGTTCAGATTAAATGAGGGGTTAAGTGTGCCGGAATTACCTGAAGTAGAAACCACGCGACGTGGTATTGAACCCTTTCTGAGTGGGCAGAAAATACTATCAGCAGATATTCGCCAACCGGTATTACGCTGGCCAGTTTCGGATGAGATAGCCTTGTTGAAAGAGGCGCCTGTCACCGTGATTGAACGCCGGGGCAAATATCTGATTATAGGATTTGCTGAAGGCACAATGCTGATCCATCTTGGCATGTCTGGTAGTCTGCGGGTTGCAGAGCGAATCGAAGCACTGAAAAAACATGATCATGTCATATTTCATTTATCTGATGGCAAAAGTATTCGTTTTAATGATCCACGTCGTTTTGGTTGTGTTATCTGGACGCATGATTGGCAGGCGCACCCATTAATAAGTACCTTAGGGCCAGAACCGTTAAGTGATGAGTTTAATGCTGATTATCTTCATGGCCTGGCCAAGAAAAGAACACTCGCTGTCAAACAATTCATCATGAATAGTAAAGTGGTGGTCGGCGTCGGCAATATATACGCGAACGAAGCGCTTTTTTTGGCAGGTATACATCCTAAGCGTGCAGTCAATAAACTTTCCAGAAAAAGACTGGCAGTTCTCACTGACCAGATAAAACTGGTCTTACAGAAGGCGATTACCCAAGGCGGGACTACGTTGAGAGATTTTGTGGGTGGGGATGGCAAGCCAGGTTATTTTCAGCAACAATTATATGTCTATGGGCGTGGTGGTGAGCCGTGCAAGCAATGCGGCACATTATTAAAAGAAGTAAGAATGAATAATCGATCAACGGTTCTATGTCAGCGCTGCCAGACTTGAACAATCTTCACGAAATCGGGATGGCAGATTCGACAGTTAAATTAAACTGTCTATAATGAGTTGAAAGTGAGTTCGCAGTTAATCATTGTTAGTAAAGGCTGAAAGCATGCATCTATCAGTGTTCATCATTTATTAGCTAAGTTTTGTTATCCAGGGAGAATTTATCCATGCAATCACAATTTGCAAACTATTTGAAAGCGGTCATGCTGGCATTGGTTTTGGCCTTACCCACAGCTGGCTGGGCCAATACAATTGAAGAAAAGCCATCTGCCCTGGCAATGACGGGTGATGCCTTTTTTGTGCGTCCGGTGATGTTGGTCACCACCATTGTCGGTACGGCTATATTTATTATTTCTTCTCCATTCGCCGCCCTGGGCGGTAACCTGGATGAGACCTTTGAAACCTTGGTAGAAAGCCCGTTCACCACCACATTCGTTCGTTGTCTGGGTTGTACTGTCAATGGTCGCAAAGTCAGCACAACGGTCAAGCAGGTAGATCAGCCTAAAGAAACTGAAACACCTCAGTAAATTAAATATTTAATCTGTTCAGGAAGCACGCGTTTGCCTATGGCATTCGCGTGCTTTTTTTTACTAAACTTTGTGCGTCGCATGTGTGATGAGATCTGACCAGTTGAAGGATGGATCGCCGACTGCATGAAAAAAAGGATTTAATAAAGAGTCTTTCTGGTTATAACGCAACGGCTGCAGCTCTTCTGTTAGAATGGCTCCGCCTGCCCCACATAAGACCGCATGGGCAGCAGCCGTATCCCATTCGCTGGTTAAGGCTAATCTGGGGTACCAATCAGCGAGGCCTTCCGCAATCGCGCATATTTTAAGGGAGCTCCCCATGCTGACTAATTTGATGTCAGCGAAGCTATCCTTAACATTATCCAGCATACTATTGAGTGCTTCTGCACCATGGCGCCTACTGCCGACGACATTCAATGTGGCGCTTGGCGTTAAGCTGGCAACACGTAAATTGTGTAACTCCCCCGACACTTCCTTGATAGCAAAAGATAAATCAGCTTCAGGCTGATGAATCGCGTAATAAATCACACCGCTAACAGGGACATAAACGATGCCCATGATAGCTGTGCGCTCTTCGATCAGTGCAATATTGACGGTAAACTCACCGTTTTTATTGATAAATTCTTTGGTGCCATCGAGTGGGTCAACCAGCCAATACCTTGGCCACTTCTGGCGGGTGTTAAAGTCGGGTAAACCCCCTTCTTCTGATAAAACAGGTATGTCAGGGGTTAATTTACGTAGCCCATTCTCTATGATTCGGTGGGCTGCCTGGTCTGCCCGGGTAACAGGTGAGTCATCACTTTTGATGCTGACAGACATTTCACCTGGCGCGTGATACACCTCCAAAATAGCCTCTCCGGCTGCTATCACAATGTCTTTTAAAGTCGGTATGAGTTGCGTCAGTTCTGGCATAAAGAGTCCGGTTATATGGTGAATGAAGCAGAGTTACGCCAGCCAAAAACCAATTCGGCCAAGCTCTGGTGTTTAGCATGCCATTGTATGCAAGTGAGCGGACAGATAGAATA
>JBFHPN010000311.1:0-3937 GCA_041592735.1 Oleiphilaceae bacterium
CGCATTAATTAAACCTGACGCATAAAGAAGCTCTAAACTGGCACTCGTTTTTGAAAGCGCTTCGCGTGAAACAGACTCTGCCTTCATGAAATTGTTTTCAGCAAAAAACTCACTTGCCAGGCCACTCAATAAGGCCGGCGTTTCATTTGCGCCCGGGAAATATTTTGCAAAACGCTCAATGCTTTCACGTCGCGCGTTTTTGTGTGACTCTGCGGTAACCGCATCCATTGCCGGCTTGTATGTTTTAGCCAGGTCATCATAGGTCAGGATGGCCGCATACCCGGATTTGACTGCATCAGCATGGCCCGGCTGCTCATATGCCGCGCGTTCATATACATTGATTGCGCGCTTGTACTCACCTGCCTTGAATAGAGCCTCAGCAGCCAGGAAAAGGCTGGCACCATTCATGCGATTCTCACCACGCGTTTCAACCAATTCTAAATAATATTCTGCAGATTGTTTGGCTAAAGCATGAAAGCTAGGTTCTTTGGTTTGGATTGCTGCAGGCTGGCTTGTGTTTTTACCCCCAGCAGCCAGTAGCTGTTGTTTCTCGTAGGCAGTTTGCATTTTCACATAGTATAAATGCCCCAACTCAAGCAAATATTCTATCAGAATTGGTCTCACCACTGTTTGTTGCTCTGCATTTAAACCTGCCCAATAAGGCGAGTTAATGCCAAAACGAGCCACCAGATATTCTTTTGCCTGCCATTCCTGAATATCAAACTTACCCGCGTTGTAGGATTTAATGGCATTGAGTGCCATTTCATAGGCATGATATTTAGTCGGATAGTTATCCGTATAGGCATGTGCCACTTTTGCCGCATCCTGAAAACGATCCTGTGCAAGATATGACCTGAACAAAGCGTCGTATAACAAGTAGGCATACTTAGAGTGACCAACCTTCGCCTGAAGCGCCTCAAGCGTTCTGGCATCTTCTTGCTTAGAAAATAAAATGGATAACAGCCTCAGGTTGTCCTCTACGAGGTCTTGCTGGTTATCTTCGAGTGCACTGAAATTTAAGGCATCAGCAAGAACCGGAAATGCATCAAGTACGGCAATCGCTTGTTTGCCTGCCTCTTCAAGGCGATCCAGGCGGAATTCAGCCCAGGCCAGCTTATATTTGGATTTTAAGTGGAAATGATCCTGCTGAGAAAATGTCAGCAATTTCTTATATTGAGCTGCCGCATTAGCATAATCTCCCACTTCAAAATAGCCCTCGGCCATCCTGAACATGCTTTCATCCACCAACAAAGAACGCGGATACAAACCCACCAATAGCTTAAGACGCTTAATCGCATCCTCAGTATTCCCCATAAAGGCCGTGGCTTTGGCTGTTAAATAAATCAACTCATCCATACGCTGATAGAATTCACCGGAATCAATGATCTGTTGATAACTTTCCAGCACAATCTGACTTTGCTTCATCGGATCAACAGAGAGTTTTTTACTTTCCAGTTCATATTTCGCACGCAGGTTATTGATGCGGTTTAAGGCATCAATTTTGACGATTGGAGACTGTGCCGTTTCAAACAGCTTGATGTACCGTTTGAGCACATAGTTGATGGAGACCTGAGGTAAAGGCTTGTCTTTGTATACAATAAACGCCGGTTTGATATCCCCAATCTTCTGCAGTTCGGTTTTCATTTCTACCATGAAGGATTCAGTTGCATGCGAGAAATGCGCTGCACTCATGAATAGCGTGAATAGAAGTACGAACATGCACTGACCAGAATGGCTACGGGCTGAAAACGCGGAAGGAACAATCTGCCTGCTCATTGGTAGCGCCCATCCAGTAAGTTGCGTTTTTTAACCTGTTTGCTTTCCGCCATATCTTCGAATATATGAATCAAGCCCTGCTCTGCGCGCTCGAAATTAGAGACCATAGTCTTTCTCAGAGATTTTAAACGCGTCTTGGCAGCCGTCGTTAATTCGGCGCTTAATTTTTGCATTAGCTGATTCAGACGTTTCTGTATTATTCCGACATCTTTCACCAGCAGACTCAGCTCTTTACTTTGATCATTAAGGCGCTTCTCACCTTGCTGTATTTTCTGCTGCAAACCACTAAGGCGTGCACGCAAGACCTGAATGCTGTCGCGCATATCCTCTACTTGCAAATTAGCGGCAAGCGTATCTGTCATGCCTGCTTGCTGAGTCAAACTGGAAATCTGCGCGTTTTGTTCATCTATCTGGCGTTTAATACCATTCGCATCGAAACGACTTTGCTTGACTTTAAAGGTAGATTTTTTGTCCTGCAGGGATCGTTCAAATACAGCAAGCTGTGTTAGCCAGAACTCAAGGCTGGTATGCAAGAAAGTCAACTCTTCATAGAGTTCGACCTGATCATAAAACTGTGGATCCTTCATTAAATACTGATAATAGGCAGCACGCGTAGTATTTTTAACCACATCTTTTGCCAAAAACCATTCAAGCCCTTCGATCTCTGAATCATCAATAAAAATTTTAACTGCGCCATGTTTGCTCAATAAGTCATCAATCTTATTAATTTTTTCCAATTCTGTTTCGAAACTGTTACTAGCCTCAAGATAGGCTTCGATGGTTTGGCTCAGATAGCCTGAACGTTCAAAGGCAAAAGGAATTGCCAGCGCAGCTTCGGCAACGCTTTGATCAACCAGTGGATAGGACTTTAAGCTATGCCATGCCTGGGTAGCAGCTCTGAAATCACCTGACTCAAGTTGAGCAAGACCGATTAAATAAAGTGCTGCCGGGGTACTTTCTGAGTCAAGGTAAACTTTTTTGAAAAACTGTATGGCTGAATCTTTTTTATCGCTATCAAGATACAACTTTCCAGCGACCAGATTAATGCGATCATTAAGTGATTTGGCTTCTTTAGTGCGCCCTGCATTTAATGATTCGGCAACCCGTAATGCAACCAAGGCCTTGGTTTTATCACGGCTTTCTTCTGCATAAGAAATCGCCAGATTATAGTAGGCATAAGCAGACCATAAGCCACCAATCATACCGGTAAGCGATTGCGCAGCACGCACGCTGCTGCCCAACTTAATAAAGCAGTTGGCACGATAAAATGCCATTGGTTCCTTACTTTCCAGAGGCAGATTGTTTTGAATTTTTTTGAAGAGTTTTAAGGCTGATAGACATTCATCATTCAAATATTCAGCTTTACCGAGTTTGAAGTAATCGGCATCGCTGAGGTTTTTGCTATTTTTTGCCTGTTCTATCAAACCTGGCAGCTCTTTATCAAGATTAAAACCCTGAAGCGCTGCAATATAGTTGACCAGATGTGTTTTTTTGTAGGTATTATCCATGACAACCAGCGCATCAAAATATCGACCGCTATCGAGCTCATACTGAATCATTCCATGGTAGAGTTCGTCGGGCATGTCACGCGCACCCGCTGTTACTGCAAACGTTAGCAGCATGCATGCACAGGCTAGCTGCAGGGAACCCACTGCGCTTAAACGCTTGGCTATTGTTGCTACTGACACTGCGCGCCCTACCACTGTTTGACCTTAAATAGGGGTTCACCAGTAGTTCTATCCTCACTGACAATCAGCTGAATAAATCGTGCCTGCTCTTCTTTAACAAAGTTAAGTGCTTTTTTTCGTCTGAAATAGCGTTCATTTTTACCCTGGCCATTGAACTGAACAGTCAACTTGTGCTTGCCATCCGCTAAACTTCCAAGATAGACCCTTTGAATACCACCGTTTTTAAGCGCCGATAATTCAGCATCCTGATAGAGTGAAGCTGAAACCAGTTTATCATCGAGCAAGAGTTCAACTGAGTCTAGAATAAAAGCCGTATTGTCTGCATAGGAAAGGAAAACTGATAATTGCGTATTTGTCGGATAAAGCAGGGCCTCTTCAAATTGATACAGGCGCTGGTTTAATTCAATGATGTCTTTTTTGATTTTTTCAGCTTCACTGACAATCGCATTTAAACTTTCGCTTTGTTCAGGCGC
>JBFHPN010000312.1:0-3928 GCA_041592735.1 Oleiphilaceae bacterium
AGAACTTAATTGATCTTGACTATCCGGCGGATAGTCTCAAATTTCTGGTTGCAATTGGGAAGAATGCTTTAAGGTTAAAGCTGCATAAAGAAGCGTTAGCTGCTGGTTTTGACGCTGCGTGTATCATCCATCCAAATGCCTATGTTTCAGGGTTTGCTGAAGTGGGAAAAGGTTCGGTGATTTTTGCGAACGCAGTGGTCAACATTAATGCATCTATCTCCGAGTGCGCCATTATTAACACTGCAGCGACGGTGGATCATGACTGTAAGATTGGTGAAGCGGTGCATTTATCGCCAGGCGTTAATCTTGCCGGTGAGGTTTCGGTTGGTAAAGAAACTTGGGTCGGTATTGGTGCTTCAGTAATCCAACAAATTAATATTGCAGAGAATGTGATTGTCGGGGCAGGTGCCGTAGTAATATCTGATGTGCCAGAAAATACAACCGTTGTAGGCGTGCCTGCTAAGCCGATATAATTTTTGTTATTAACCGTTCCATTTTCTGTCTAATTAATAGGTTTAAAATTGTCATTAAAACTTAACCCCTGGCCTTGCTTCACCCAAGAAGAAGCCGATCGTATTTCTGAAGTCTTATTATCTAACAAAGTCAATTACTGGACGGGTACCGAAGGACGGGAATTTGAAAAAGAATTTGCCGCTTTTGCAGATTCTGAATATGCCATAGCGGTATCTAATGGCACTACTGCTTTAGATTTAGCGCTTAATGCATTAGGTATCGGGCAGGGTGATGAAGTAATTGTGACGTCACGTACCTTTATAGCCTCAATTAGTGCAATAGTTCTTGCTGGAGCGACGCCGGTTTTTGCAGATGTCGATCTTGATTCCCAGAATATTTCCCCTGAAACGATTGCGGCTGTTATTACGCCAAAAACTCGTGCCATTATCTGTGTGCATTTGGCGGGTTGGCCCTGCGAGATGGATGGCATACTGGAATTAGCCAGAGCGCATAATCTCAAAGTAATAGAAGATTGTGCTCAGGCACATGGTGCCCGTTATAAGGGGCGTTCAGTCGGTAGTTTTGGTGATATTTCTGCCTGGTCTTTCTGTCAGGATAAAATCATGACTACTGGCGGAGAAGGTGGCATGGTGACCACCAATGACCATGCATTGTGGTCTAAAATGTGGTCGTTTAAAGATCACGGGAAAAGCTACGATGCCATTTATAACCGTGAACATCCTCCTGGGTTTCGCTGGCTTCATGAGTCTTTTGGTACTAACTGGCGGCTGACGGAAATGCAATCTGCGATTGGGCGTATTCAACTTCAACGTATGCCGGAATGGAGCAGGCTTAGAAGTGAGCGTGCTGCTTGCTTGAATAGTGCTTGTGCTGAGTTTGATTCTATTCGGATTCCAAGTGTTCCTGATTATATCCAACATGCGAATTATAAATATTATGTGTTCGTGCGAGAGGAAAAATTAAAGACAGGTTGGTCCCGAGATAAAATTTTGGAAGCACTTAACGCCTTGGGTGTTCCAGCCATGCAAGGCAGTTGTTCTGAGGTATATTTGGAGAAAGCATTTGAAGGTAAGGCGTATAAACCAAAACAATCCTTACCTAATGCAAAACAATTAGGGGAAACTAGCCTCATGTTTCAGGTTCATCCCAGCTTAACGGAAGAGCAAATCAATTGGGTTGCTATACAGATAAGATCCGTATTAAAACAGGCAAGTGCCTGAGCGCTGGATTGCTATACTTATTGGTATTTAATTCTAAGGCTTAGAAAGGGGAGCGCATGATTTTACCTGTCATTATGGCTGGTGGCTCGGGAAGCCGCCTTTGGCCGCTCTCAAGAGAACTTTATCCTAAGCAATTCTTAAAGCTGACTGGTGATTTCAGCATGCTGCAGGAAACGGTGTTTCGTTTATCGGGCTTAGAGCATGCGCCCCCTTTATTAATCTGTAACGAAGAACATCGGTTTATTGCTGCGGAACAGCTGAGATTAGTTAAGTGTGATCATAGTGGCATTATTCTGGAACCTGAAGGCAGAAATACCGCACCTGCGATTGCTTTGGCTGCACTTAAAGCCATTAAGCAAAACGAAGATCCTATCCTGCTGGTTCTGGCAGCTGATCATGTCATCAAGAATAAAACAGCCTTTGAACAGGCTGTGAATACAGCGAAACCCCTTGCAGACGCTGGTGAATTAGTCACATTCGGAATTACTCCTGATGCCCCTGAAACGGGTTATGGCTACATTAAAGCCGGCAAGCTGGAAGGCGAAGCTTTTCAGGTTGAGCGCTTTGTTGAAAAACCGAATGCAACATTGGCAAAAGTGTATCTCGATAGCGGCGAGTATTATTGGAATAGCGGGATGTTTTTATTTAAGGCATCAAGCTATTTAGCAGAATTAGAGCGATATCGCCCGGATATATTAACTGCCTGTAAATTAGCGATAGAGTCTGTTGAAACAGATATGGAGTTTATTCGGGTAAATAAAACAGCGTTTCTTGAATGCCCGGATGATTCTATTGATTACGCCGTTATGGAAAAGTCTCAGCAGGTTAAGATGGTACCCATGAATGCAGGCTGGAGTGATGTAGGCTCTTGGTCGGCTTTATGGGAGGTTTCCTCGAAAGATGAGCATGATAACTTCACCAGAGGAGATGTGCTCGCTGTAGATACTTCCCATAGTTACCTTTATGCGGAAAATAAACTTATTGCGACAGTCGGTGTGGAAAACCTGATCGTGATAGAAACCAAAGATGCTGTCTTAGTGGCGCATAAAGACAAGGTGCAAAAAGTTAAAGAGATCGTGAGTCTGTTAAAATCCAGCGGGCGCAGCGAACATAAAATTCATCGTGAAGTGTTGCGACCCTGGGGGAAATTCGATTCAATCGATGTCGGTGAGCGAGACCAGGTGAAGCGTATTACCGTGAAACCGGGTGAGAAATTATCCTTGCAAATGCATCACCATCGTTCGGAGCATTGGATTGTTGTATCGGGAACTGCCAAAGTCACAAACGGTGATAAAACGTTTTTGGTTTCAGAGAATCAGTCGACGTATATACCGATTGGCGCTAAGCATGCCCTTGAGAATCCTGGAAAAATGCCACTTGAGATGATAGAGGTGCAAACAGGAAGTTACTTGGGTGAGGATGATATTGTTCGCTTTGAAGACCGTTATGGCCGTTCATAAAATAGCTTCATTCTATAGCAGAGTCGATAAAAATTTAGCGGCATGTTTTTACAGACATGACAAGAAAACCGCATAAAAACTAAGACGCAAAAGCGGAGGCGTAATGGTCATTCTCCACCACGGAGCGGTAAATGGTGTGACAGGCTCCTGTCATGAGCTCAAGCTAAGTGATGACTGCGGCATTCTGATCGATTGCGGTTTGTTTCAAGGGGCGGAAGTATCCGGCAAGGGTGCGACTAATGAGCAGTTGGCCATTGACTTTCCCATCTCTCATATCAAGGCCTTAGTGGTCACCCATGTGCATATTGACCATGTTGGTCGCATCCCTTATTTGTTAGCAGCCGGGTTTGAAGGCCCAATTATCTGCTCCGAACCTTCTGCCGTGTTATTGCCTTTGGTGCTGGAAGATGCGCTTAAAGTAGGCGTGACTAAGAATAAAACGCTGATAAAACAGTTTATTCAGGTCATACAGTCTCGGCTGGTACCGGTGGCTTTTGGTAAGCGCCATGAGGTATTTGCCGGTTTGGACATTAAGCTAAAGCCGGCAGGGCATATTCTGGGTTCTGCCTATGTAGAGTGTTTTGTTAAGCGCCCTTTTATTGATAAGTCTGCCCGAGCCCATAAGGTTATTTTTTCTGGCGATTTGGGCGCGCCTTATGCGCCCTTGCTGACGGCTCCCAAAGCGCCTTATTCCTGCGATACGCTGGTCATAGAAAGTACCTACGGAGATAAGAACCATCCGGACCGGCGTTTGCGCCGCCAGCAACTCGAAGC
>JBFHPN010000313.1:0-3927 GCA_041592735.1 Oleiphilaceae bacterium
AATGAGCAGGCACTCGGCGAGCTCGATATTTCTTTTTATCGTGATGATTTCACTCAGGTTGGATTGAATCCCAGGGTTAAACCGTCGCGTTTGCCTTTTGAAACTAATGATAAACATATTTTATTATTTGACGATGTTTTGATGTCGGGGCGAACAGTGAGGGCAGCGATGAATGAGTTGTTCGATTATGGCCGGCCTGCGAGTATTACGTTGGCCGTGCTGGTGAATCTGGGGATGCCCCAATTACCCATAGCGCCTGATATTGTCGGGACGAACATCACTCTCGCCCCTGGTCAGAGAATCAAATTAATCGGGCCCGAAGAATTAAAATTAACGATACGAGAACAATGTTCCTGAGCGAATACAATGATTGTGGCTCAGCCTTAGCAGTTCTATTGCCATAAAGACTATTATTACCTGTTAGGAATACAAACCCATGCAAGCGTCAGCAGATAACGCGCCACCAAGATCGCTTCAATTGACTGAAAGTGGTCGTTTAAGACACTTTTTAACCATATCCGGTTTAAGTAAAGAGCTATTAACGGAAATACTGGATACGGCAGACTCATTTATAGAAGTAGGCGAGCGAAATATTAAAAAAGTGCCCTTGTTGAGGGGCAAAACCGTTGTGAATCTCTTTTTTGAAGCCAGTACCCGAACACGCAGCACCTTTGAACTGGCAGCGAAAAGACTTTCGGCAGATGTATTGAATCTGAATATAACCACCTCCGCTACATCCAAAGGTGAATCGCTTTCGGATACGCTTAAAAATCTTGAGGCCATGGCGAGTGATATGTTTGTTGTGCGTCATGAGCAAAGCGGCGCTGCCCACTTTATCGCAGAATCTGTCACTCCGGGGGTGGCGATTGTCAATGCAGGAGATGGCTGGCACGCGCACCCGACGCAGGCAATGCTGGATATGCTGACCATTCGCCAGAAAAAAGGCGGGTTTGAAGGCTTAAGAGTCGCCATTATCGGCGACATTTTGCATTCACGTGTCGCCAGGTCACAGATCAGGGCGCTTAATGTTCTCGGAGCCAAAGAAGTCTGTGTTATTGCGCCCAATACCTTGCTACCCAAGCATGTAGAATCGCTGGGCGTGAGCGTCTTTAATACCTTGGAAGAAGGCTTGCCGGGAATCGATGTCATTATCATGTTGCGTCTGCAGCGAGAGCGGATGCAGGGTGCCCTATTGCCTAGTGAGAGTGAATACTATCAATTATATGGTTTGACCCGTGAGCGCCTGAAACTGGCTAAGCCTGATGCGATTGTGATGCATCCGGGGCCGATTAACCGGGGTGTTGAGATCGAATCGGAGGTGGCTGACGGTAAACAGTCTGTGATTCTTGATCAGGTTACCAATGGTATTGCCATTCGTATGGCGGTTATGTCGATGGCGATGGGCGGGCAAATGGAAGAGCAGCAAGTGAAGTTAAAGGCCTTGCAGAGTTTAAAACAAAGTGAGGATCGACCATGAAGATAAGAATACGCGAGGGGCAGCGGCTCAATGCAGATTATCAATGGGAAGCCTCACAATCGATTGATATCGAGCATGGCAGGATTGTCGGTTTTGATCTGGCTGATACGGGCTGTGATCAGTTAATTGACGCAAGCGGCTGTTTGATCTTGCCAGGCTTGATAGATCTGAGTGTGGCTTTGAGGGAGCCAGGCTATACATCGAAAGGAACGATTGCTTCCGAAACCAGAGCAGCGGCTGCCGGAGGTGTGTCAACCCTGTGTTGCTCTCCGCAAACTCTCCCCGTGAACGATTCCCGGGCAGTGACTAAATTAATTTATGAGCTGGCGCATACCGCTAATTACTGTGAGGTATTACCTCTGGGGGCGTTAACGAAGGATCTTCAGGGAGAGCACCTGTCTGAATATGCCGCGTTAAAATCTGCAAATTGTGTTGCGCTAAGTAATGCGTATTATCCTTTCAAGAGTTTAGCCATTGCCAAGCGATGTTTTGATTACGCTAAAACGCATGGCATGAGTGTGTTTGTGAACCCTATCGAAAGTTCTCTGCACAAAGGCGTAATGCATGAAGGGCATATCAGTACCACGATAGGTTTACAGGGTATTTCTCCGCTAGCTGAAACGATCGCTGTTTCCCAGCTTCTGCAGTTGGCAGCCGCCAGTGGTGTGCATTTACATTTATCACAACTTTCGGTGGCAAATTCGGTTGAGCAGGTGGCGCAGGCGAAAGCATCAGGTATACAAGTGACCGCAGATGTTGCCTTACAAAACTTATTATTTACCGATGAAAGAGTAGAAGCCTTCAATAGCGTTTTTCATTGCCTGCCACCCTTCCGGTCTGAAGAAGACAGGCAGGCACTGATCAGAGGGGTTCTGAGCGGTGTCATCGATGCGGTGACCAGTGCGCATCAGCCGCATGAGGCAGCTGCGAAATTAATGCCTTTTGCAGAGACTGAGCCGGGCATGAGTACCATTGAATTTATTCTGCCGATGGGGCAGCTCCTTGAATCTGCGGGATTGCTGACTATCGCGCAGCTGGTTAAGTCTATGACGAAAGGCGCCAGTGAGGTCCTGCATCGATCACCCCCCGCTTTGGCGATTGGTCAGGAGGCGAGTTTGGTGGTGTATGATCCCGCACACTGTCATGTGGTGAGTGAACAAAGTATTGTGTCATCCGGAAAAAATACACCATTTATCGGCCAAACCATTAAAGGTCGTGTTAAGGCAACGCTCTTCAAAGGGCGTGAAGTGTATTCAATAAATGATCAATAATTTAAAAGAGTCACTACTGCTGTTAGCAGCATAGGGATAGTCGATATGAAATGGGGGCTGAAAGGTTCCCAGAGTCTGGGTAGGCAGGCAGTCATCGGGCCAGATTTTAACCTGGCCCGATAAGAGGCAATTAGTTTACTGCGTCTTTTAACGCTTTACCGGGTTTGAAACCGACAGATTTGCTGGCAGGAATCTGAATGCTCGCGCCAGTCTGAGGGTTTTTGCCGGTGCGTGCGCTGCGCTCTCTTACAGAAAATGTACCGAAACCGATCAAGGTGACAGGGTCATTTTTTGCCATGGCATTGCTTATTTCATCGGTAATGGCGTTAATGATTTCACCGGCTTTTTCTTTAGTTACACCTGCTTTTTCTGCAATCGCAGCAGCTAATTCTGGTTTTTTCATAGTTCAGACCTTTTTGATGGATGATTCAAATACGCGTGGAGTCAGTCCGGGAGCGTATTTCATCAATAAAGATAGTTCAGAATGCGAGGCTTTCAATAGCATCAAAGAAAAATCTTGATGAAAAGTATACATTTTCCGTCAATATGGCCTGAAGTACCCTTTCTAGCTTGGATTTAACAAAAATTTGCCTATATTTTACCCATGAATTTCAAGCTTTGTGTTCCTTATCTCACAAAATCCTTTGCAACTCGGGGATAATCGGAGGTCGGTTAAAGCTGCCGCATAACTATATGATCGTTAGGAGTTTATTGTGAAGTTGAATCACAACCATACATATTTTAAATGGATTGTTCTGTCAATATTGTTCTCTACGTTTTTAGGGGGATGTAAGGCAATTAACCAATTCTTAGTCAAGCCCATGATCAAGCCGACAGGTGATGCTATTACCTTGCTTGGTGAGGCACATATTACCCCGTATTTAATGACCACCGATGATCTTGAGGCGGGTTGTACCGGTGCAGAAGCCTTGTCCGGTATGGTTATGTCGATCGGCAGAATTACTGAAGAGCCTCACGAGCTGGCGGTACTGTTGTTTCTTGCAGCCGGTGGGTGTGAAGAGCATCGTGCTTTCGAGCAAGAATTATCCTATTTGAGATTTATACGAAACCAGCAGCCTGATATGGCGCAGGATGCCCTGATACAGCAAAAACGTCATCACGTTAAGGCAGCAAAACGTTACTATCAGTCTTGGTTACAGTTAATCGAATTCAACAAAG
>JBFHPN010000314.1:0-3914 GCA_041592735.1 Oleiphilaceae bacterium
CGAAAAAGCCGATCTTATGCTGACTCACTTGCAACAGCCACTGCTCTGCAAACCCGACGTGACTCACTAGCCATAGCAGTATACACCCCGACAGCAAGAGACTGATAAACAGAGCGCCCATACGGGTGAACAAGCCTTTTTCTGGCCAGCACAGACTAAACAGCAACTGCATACAAAACAGTAAGTTCAAGCCGGTAAACAGGGCGAGAACCGCATCTTGAGATAAAGGCGTCTGCAAGCGTTCCCGAATCACATGATAAGCAAACAGCGCAATGATGACAGGCGCAATAAAACGGCTGCGATTAAACATCGACGCAAATCCGCATAGTATTAAAGCTAGCAGGTACGGAAGTGCCGCCAGAATCGTTGCATCAATAAATAAAATATAATTGAACTGCGCCGCCAGAAAGCCCAGCAGCACAATTAGTAAAGGAAGAATACGCCAGAACAACAAAAGAAAGGACACTACAACCACATCATCAGGAAGACACAGCTATCAGTTTAGTTGATGCCGCTGTTTTTGCTATCTGCGCTTGTAAATGTGTTTAACCACGTACATTAAGCAAACCTCGCTGCCGGCAGCTATCCAGTAACACGAACTCCAGGCTTGGACGATGCCCCGGGCTACCGGGCGGAACTTCTATTTGCACTTCATCATCATAATAATGATGTGCATTTTCCCGGGGTTCCAGATCAAAGCCATAAAGGGTTGGCTTAACCCCTGCCATCATTAAGGCAACTGCTAGTTTTACGCCATTTCGAGGATGATTATTTAGCGGAAAAATAACAGGGGGGCGTCCCAGCAAAGCAGTAATTGAGGCATTGATTTTGGGAACATCATTCACCAGCAGATAAGGTCGTTTGCAGTACTTCATGACATTTTTAGTGTGGTTCGGGTAACAGATAATTTGCGAACCCCGGCATATATCACGGAACCTGCTCTGGAGCGGTTCAGGGTGAGGATACCTTTCTGTGGTGATATTTTGGGAAAGCAGGTAAAAATCTGCTCGGGAACCGATTGCGGATTGAAACTCAGGCGCCAGGGATGCCAGATTGAATCTGAACACCAAATCATGTGCATCTATTTCTTCACCATAATTGGAGCATGCCAGCTGATCGCTATTTCCCACAATAGCAACCGAGCCTGTTAGCTCAAGTGGTTTTTTGGTTCTGCAATGAACAATTTGATCTACGAACGGCATGTCTGCTCCCGTTGACTGAACTGGGCCTATGAAAAGTATGCATAGTACCAGCTCACCCACAGGGGTTCTAGAAACATGTTCACAAGCTTATCAGGCTCGTCATCGGGTGAGCCGTGTTGTTGACCAATTAACAATTACAGATTTTGTTTGATGATTCATTTTAAAATGCTGGCTAACTCCTCTAGAATGTTGCCTTTCTTGCTTTTCGTTTGCAGGTTCACCACTAACCGAATCAGACATTAGGGTTAACTATGAAGACAGCACTTATCTTAAACTTTACCGGCAACACCTATCATTATGGTTGTTATGGCACTTCGTTCGAGATCTACCATCAACTTCTCGAAAAAGGCTATGCCGTTAATTTTTCCAGTGTCCGGGTTACCCATGGTTTACCGCTGTTTCCTGAAAGCGCACAAGTATTTCTGGATCAGCAGTTTGCGAATGAGTTTCTGAGTAAGAATGCTGGCCTGACCTTTAATATGGGCGAGGCTGATATTATTGTTGTGAATGGCGAGGGCACACTGCATCGTGCTAGCAGAGGCTCATTTTCATTGTTGTATCTGATTTTCCTGTCCACGCAAATTCTGAAAAAACCGGCGTATCTGATCAATCACTCAGTGTTCCCCAATGGTGACACCAGCAAAGATACACCACTTGATGTATTCTACGAAAAAGTACTAACCGGGGTAACCGGCGTGGCAGTGCGCGATACCCTCTCGGCAAAATTCTATAAATGGGCCAAGATTAAATTCACCCAATCTTTTGATTCTTTACCCTTATACTTCAAACGACAGAACTTGTTTGATGTCCGTAAACAGGGCTTTGATCAGGACAAGATTTTATTATGTGGCGGAATTAATTATTCAGCCGATAAAATCAAGGTAATCGCCGATTTGCTAAAGCAGCAACAAGGCAAAAAAATTGAATTTTTACTCGGCGGTAAAGATCACCTGGCACCCGAAGAGGAAATTATTTTCTCACGCCTGGTAGAGGCAGGGCTCGACATCACGCTCATTAAAGCTAGCAGTTTCGAACAATGGACCAAAACCATTGCCGGAGCCAGCATGCTGATCTCAGGCCGTTTCCACTATACGATTGCAGCACTCGCGCTAGGGGTGCCTTGTATTGCATTTAACAGCAACACACCTAAAGTCGAGGGTATCTACGACTTACTTGAACATGATGGTTTTCTGGATTGGAATACGCCGGACTTTGAGTCAAAGCTAGCCGCTTATATTGCACAAGCTCAACAGGGCAAACTGACGCTCTCAGAAGATAAACGAGCGCTGATGCTGACCAAAGCCAGTAAGAATTTCTCAATCATTCCTGATGCATAAACATCAGGGGCTTGTCAGGAAATCCTGCAAGCCCCTGATATCAGACACAGCCAACAACGATAGTGACTAAAATTTATCTGAATGTTTCGCACGCTGGCCGATCACAGCAAGCGCAGCAACACGATAAGCTTCGGCCAGGGTCGGGAAATTAAAGATACTTTCGACAAAGATATCGACATCAGCATCCGATAACATGGCCATTTGCCCGATGTGAATCAATTCCGTTGCCCCTTCCCCGACAATTTGAACACCTAGAATCTTTTCACCCTGAGGGTCACAGATTATCTTCAGCATGCCATCACGAATGCCATTTATTTGTCCGCGAGATATCTCATCAAAACGGGCCTTACCAATAATAATATCGCCAAATTGCTTTCTGGCTTGACCTTCAGTCAAACCCACGGCAGATAATTCAGGTATACCGTAGATGCCAGAAGGAATCATTTTACTCATGGGGCCGACTTCAATCCCCAAGGCATTGCAACTGGCTCGACGCCCTTGCTCCATCGATGCGGACGCAAGGGATGGCGGCCCGATGACATCGCCTGCTGCGTAAATATGAGGTACCGACGTCTGCAGCATTTCATCGACACTGATATGCCCCATCGGGTTCAGCGACAAACCGGCATTTTCTAACTGTAAGTCATGGACATTCGCTATCCGGCCTGCCGCACATAATAACTTAGCCGATCGAATCTCTGTGCCATCATCACAATAAGTCACCACTTGAGACAAACCGTCCCACTCAACTTTCGTGACATTTTTCTCACCCAGCCAGGTTCCTCCCATTTCCCTGAAAGACTCGACAAAGGTAGACGTCAGGTCGGCATCCATAAAGCCCAAGGGCAAAGGGTAACGATCGATCATCGTCACAGAGACGCCCAGAGCCTGGAAAATAGAAGCATATTCACTGGCGATAACGCCGCCACCCAGAACCGTCAGACTCTTGGGTAAATAGAGCATCGTCAGGATAGAATCGCTATCGAAAATATTCTCATGATCTACCGGAATATTGTCTGGCTGGCGAGGTATGGAGCCCGAAGCAATGACAATGGACTCAGCATGAAAGCGTTCAGGTTCGCCCCGCACTTTAACGACTTCCAGTTCATGATCACTGATAAAGCGGGCACGACCATGTATTCTCAGAATATTATTACGCTCGATCTGTTTAGCCATAAAACCATCATGCGCTTTCAAGACTCGATTCAGTCGGTCAATCAGCGTTGACATTTCAGTATCTTCTGCCAATTGGAAATTACATAAGGATGCATTTTTACGCATATTTTTAACGCGCAGAGCATTTTCTCTCAAGGTTTTACTGGGGATGGTGCCCCGGTGCACACACGCCCCACCAAGACTCTGATCACGCTCAACC
>JBFHPN010000315.1:0-3908 GCA_041592735.1 Oleiphilaceae bacterium
ACCTCTGGTCTAAAATCTAAAGATAAAATGCCGTTTGAACCTTCATTCGCACTAATAAAACTTGGAAGCTCATCGTACTCAAATGACAACTCGTCATTTTCAGTGTCTTGAACAATCAGAGTAAGACTAAGGTTGGTACCAACTTCAATATTGAAGTTGTTAAGTGACGTGAGAAAACTAGGCGCTGTGTTAGTGCTTTTACCACCGCTAGAGCTCCCGCCACCGCACCCACTCAGAATAAATAAGGTGGTAATTAATAGAAATGAAATCGTTTTGCTTAATTTACTAAGCTTGCACTTTAAATGATACATACTGCGTCCATATTGGATTTTACTTCAATCGTGCGGGAATTCTAACACGGAACAAGTGACGTAACACTCTCATACAAATCTACTCAGGTTTCTTAATAATAAGGGGTCAAGGAATAATAAGGGGCCACCCTGAACCGCCCCCCTTTTTTCTATGTATTATGGGTTTTGTTAATCCATATCAGATGAGTTCATTTCCAATTCTTTCATCCTTCTGGCCAGGGTGTTGCGGCCCCAGCCTAACAAAATTGAAGCATCTCTTTTACGCCCATGAGTGTAACTCAGCGCGGTTTCTATCAGGAGCCGTTCAAACTGGGGCAACAAGTTCTGAAGTACGCCTTGCTTTCCCTTGATCAGCTCTTGATTGACCTTTTTTTTAAGTGCTTCCTGCCAGCATAAATCTTTTGCAATAGGCTGCTCATCATTTAATAACTCCGGGGGCAAATCAGAGACGTAGACCTCTCGACTACTTGCCATAACCGTCAACCAACGGCAAACATTTTCTAACTGACGCACATTACCCGGCCACGGCAGCATGCTTAAGTAAGCAGCGGCGTCAGCATGTAATATCTTGGTTTCAACACCCAGTTCCTTTGCCGATTCTTGCAAAAAATAGTTGGCCAGCTTCGGTATATCCTCATTCCTCTCCGCTAGCTTAGGCAGATTAATGCGTATCACATTTAAACGATGAAACAGATCCTCTCTAAAACGTCCTGCCTTGACAAGATGTTCGAGATTTTGATGTGTCGCGGCAATGATTCTAACGTTTACTTTAATAGGCTCTACGCCACCTAAACGATAAAATTCACCATTCGCCAAGACTCTTAAGAGTCGTGTTTGCGTATCGGCAGGCATATCTCCAATTTCATCCAGAAATAATGTTCCGCCATTCGCCTGCTCAAAACGACCTATTCTTTCCGTTTCAGCGCCAGTAAAGGCACCTTTTTGATGACCAAACAATTCTGATTCCATCAGATCTTTTGGTATGGCCGCCATATTCAATGCAATAAAAGGAGCGGCGGATCTGGGGCTATGTTGATGCAGGGCTCGGGCAACCAACTCTTTGCCCGTTCCGGATTCACCATTGATCAGTACCGTTATATTTGATTGGGATAGCCGCCCAATAGCTCTGAAGACCTCCTGCATTGCCGGAGCTTTGCCTACGATTTCGGCATTTTCCGGTACGCACTCGCTGACATGCTCCATTCTTTTCTGTTTTTGCTCGCGCGAATGTGCGATCGCCCTTCTTAAGAGAATGACCGTATCATCGAGATCAAATGGTTTAGGCAGGTAATCAAATGCACCGCGTTGATATGACGACACTGCGCTATCAAGATCTGAATGGGCTGTCATCATGATCACCGGGACTTCTGGTAAATCCCGACAAAGATGAAAGCCCTGAATTTTATCCAACAGGGTCAGTCCGTCCATTCCGGGCATTCGAATATCACTTAGAATGGCATCTGGTTGCACGTGACTAAGCTGATCGACGACTCCCTCAGCACAATCAAAGAGTCTTAACTCAAAGTTCTCTTTAGCGAGCGCTTTCTCCAATACCCAGCGGATTGAACTGTCATCATCAATAATCCAAACAAGCGGTTTTGCAGACATTTTTAAGCTCCAAGGTCATTCATCAATAGATATCCTGGTTTGCTTTCGTATCAAACAGGCAATAGCTGAACTTGTACTAACGTGTTATATACACCTAAATAATTAGCGCATAGCGCATGCCAATTCTTGTTGTGTATCGTAGATATATTCCTAGGCCATTATTTTTATTTGATTTTTTTCTTAACATTACCCAAGTATGTATTTTTGATAGCGAATTGTTCATGCGACAAATGCGCCTTATTCGCTCATTCATTAAAAAACCAACCAATTTTGGCGCATGAAATTTTTAATAAGGCGCAAATGCCTAATACAAGTTGCGAGCACACTGAATCATGAAAAAAGCTAGAGCTGTTGCATAATCGCAGAAAAAAACCCAGCCAAGAGGCTGGGTATAAAGGTGGGGATAATATCTATAAATCAATTTATCAGAAGGTATATTGTGCCTGGAATCGGTTATTCGTGGTTTCAACGCTTTTAGTATCTGAAGACACTAAGGCGAAGCGCCATCTAAGAGACAAACCGGGCGTCACATGATTCAAGGAATAGATTAAATCTGCATCTATTTCTTCGCGATCAGGTACATTATTTTTAAAGTCGAATGTGGCGTAACTTAACTTAACCTTTAGATCTGGAAAGTTATAATTAAACGTCAGTTTCGTCGCATCCCCGGCATTGCCATTTTCAAGTGTCTGCAACATATTATTGGTGAACAAGGGGCTGGTTGAGAAGTTATAGGGTGCTAAAAAGCCACCATTTTTATAAGCAGAGCTTTCTTCATCGACCGTATTGTAGGCCAACGTAACTTTTGCCTTTCCCATCGAAACGCCACCTTGAAGCCCCCACAAGAAGGAATCGACCTCACCTAAGAGCTTATCGCCCGAATCACTTTGACTACCAATTTGCGCGGCAATAAAAGGCTTGATATCGTCATTCCCAGAGAAGTCGTAGTTCGCCTGAAGATAGGTAGTATCAAATAAATCGGCAAACTGATAATACCATGCCTGTAATCCCAAACCGTCTGCTTTGTAGTTTGCTCCCAGGATCAGGGTTCCCGAAGTTTCCTGTTTACCTGCGCCATAGCGACCGGTCGAAAAATCACCCACATCGACAAACTCATCACTGTTACGGTTTTTGATCGTGGTTAAATAACTGGCATCCAGCGTCAGATTTTCAATACTTTTATTGCTGATACTGGTGCCTTCAAACAACACCGGAATAAGAAAAGCATCGCCGGGGTTGGCAAATGGTGTATTGATCTTCTGCCTGCCTAGCGTAAGCGTTGTATCAGCCCCCGACACAGCGACGTAAGCCTCACCCAGGACCTCCAGTTCGCTACCCATTCGACCATCCACTTTAGCTGTGTCTGAACTATTGGTCCCCATATCCTGGGCGGTATAGTACCCCGCTCCAAACTTAGCCCAGCCCATGGGCCCTGTTTCTGCTTTCAACAGCCCGCCGATTGCAAAAGCCGACTGATCCGTGGCAACGCCATAATCCCAGTCATTATAGTGAGCTCTTAGGTTGCCACTGACCTTGCCTTCCTTAAAGGCTTTTTGAATAGTGTCTTCAGCAAAGGCTACCGTGGTTAAGCCGCATCCGACCAGGCTGCCCAAGACTACGACACCCATAACACTAGTTTGTTTACTCATGTTGAATCCTCGAAAATTAACAATTGAATCTGGCAATGCCAGCAAATTTAAACAGTAATAACAAAAGCCAGATTAACGGGCGCTGACTTCAAGCACCTTCTGCGAAGCCTCTAACGCCCCTTCAAGATCCATCACCGTACCGCCTTTCTTACTGGCAAAGGCGTCCGCATCCGGCTTACGCAAGAAGGTGGTAAAGCCTTCGCCTGTCTTCACAAAAAACGCCGTCTTTCCGAATAATTTCAAACCCGTGGTTTCATCATAAACATACGTCGAATTCAGCTTCGCACCGGTTGCTCTGAACTCATTCACCGCACTCAGGAATTTATCCATGCTCGGATAC
>JBFHPN010000316.1:0-3893 GCA_041592735.1 Oleiphilaceae bacterium
AGTGGAAAGACCACCACTAAAAACATGTTGGAAAGTATTCTCTCTGAAAAAGGCCCGACTTGCGCGACGCAAGGTAACTATAACAACGAAGTCGGTGTGCCATTGACCTTGTTGAATATTAAATCAGAGCACCAATTCGCAGTGGTTGAAATGGGTGCCAGAAAGATTGGAGATATTAAATATCTTGCAGATTTTGTGCAGCCAGATGTCGCGATTTTACTTAACGCAGGTACAGCGCATATAGATGTATTTGGCAGTCAGGAAAATATTGTTAAGGGCAAGGGTGAAATTTATTCATCCTTGAAAAAAGAGGGATGTGCGGTTGTTAACTTTGATGATCCCGCTAAGGATATCTGGCTCGCAGCACTTGAAGACAGAAAGGTATTAACGTTTTCGCTTGAGTGCGCTGATGCAGATATCTATGCCTCAGCAATTGAGACGGATAGTGCTACTTGTAAGTTTGTTATCAATCACAACGGTATCTGTGAAGAGATATTTCTTCCTATGCCGGGCAAACACAACATATTGAATAGCCTGGCTGCTTCGGCTGCAGCGATTCATCTTGGGTTTGATTTACAAACCATTGCAAGCGGGCTGAAGAAGTTAAATTCCGTAGCAGGAAGATTATTGTCAATTCCTTGTAACGAAAATCTGGAAGTCATTGATGATAGCTATAATGCCAATCCCGCATCTATGAAAGCGGCTATAGAGGTATTAAGTGCCAGGGCCGGATTTAAGATAGCGGTTCTGGGAGAAATGGCTGAGCTTGGCGATTTCTCTAAAAAACTGCATTTGGAATTAGCCAAATTCATTGCTCAAAGTGAGATTGATAAAGTGTATTTATTGGGGACTTATGCCCAAGAAATGAAACAGGTTTTAGGTACAAAAGCGATCGCTGCAGAAAGTAAATTGGCAGTATTGGATTCGCTTGAAAAAACAGACCACATTTTTGAAATAAAACAAGATGACAGCGCGCTTGTAAAAACAAGCATTCTAATTAAAGGCTCTCGCAGCACTTCAATGGATGAGCTGGTTGAAATGATAATAAAAAGGGCGCACTAAATGCTTTATTGGATGGCTTCATATCTATCAGAAAGTTTCAGTTTTTTGTCGGTATTTCAATACTTGACGCTTCGAAGCATTCTTGGGGTTATCACAGCCTTGTTTATCGCATTGTGGGTTGGCCCATTGATGATAAAAAAGCTGAGTCATTATCAAATTGGTCAATCGGTGCGAGACGATGGTCCAAAGTCTCATTTAAGTAAGGCTGGTACGCCCACCATGGGCGGCGCATTAATTATTGTGGCAGTCGCCATTAGTACCTTGCTATGGGGGGATTTGAGCAATCGCTATGTTTGGATAACCCTGTTTGTGCTGCTTACATTCGGAATGATTGGTTGGGTGGATGATTACCGGAAAGTCGTTGAAAAGAGTTCGAAAGGGCTGTCCGCAAAAGAGAAATATTTCTGGCAGTCTGTGGCGGCGTTATTTGCGGCTTTATTCTTGTATTCAAGCGCCTCTTTACCACAAGAAACAGCTTTGATTGTGCCAGTCTTTAAAGACGTTGTTATCCAGCTGGGTCCCTTCTTCATTTTACTGACGTACTTAGTCATTGTGGGTACCAGTAATGCGGTTAATTTGACAGATGGACTTGATGGTTTAGCTATTATGCCGACGGTATTGGTGGCGGGTGCATTGGGTATATTTGCTTACGCTTCGGGCAACAGCGTATTTGCCAACTATCTACATATTCCATACGTGCCAGGTTCTGGTGAGTTAATTATTTTCTGCGGTGCATTATTAGGCGCAGGGTTGGGCTTTTTATGGTTTAACACCTATCCGGCCCAAGTATTTATGGGAGATGTTGGCGCACTCGCACTTGGGGCGTCGCTAGGTGTGGTGGCGGTGATTGTCAGGCAGGAAATCGTTTTATTCATTATGGGCGGTGTGTTTGTCATGGAAACAGTATCCGTCATTCTTCAAGTGGCTTCCTACAAATTGACAGGAAGGCGAATTTTTAGAATGGCGCCGCTGCATCATCACTTTGAATTAAAGGGTTGGCCAGAGCCAAGGGTGATAGTTCGATTTTGGATTATTACGGTCATTCTGGTTTTGATTGGTTTAGCAACATTAAAAGTCAGATAACACTTAATACTAATTATAAAAGATCGCAAACGGGATATTTTCAATGAAGGCAATTATCACAGATAGGAAGTATGTGGTAGTCGGTCTTGGACAGACCGGGCTTTCCTGTGTGCGTTATTTAGTGGAATTAGGTAAATCCCTGCACGTACAAGATACGCGCAACAATCCACCCGGGCTGGATGAGCTATTAAATGACTTTCCTGACGTTGATGTTGTGCTGGGTAAGTTAGATCAGAACAGATTGAATGAGGCAGATGAAATCATTTTAAGCCCTGGAATTTCTTTAAACACGCCCGAAATAAAACAAGCGATTGAGAACGGCGTTTTAGTGCGGGGAGATATTGATATATTTGCAGAGGTGGCGAATGCGCCTGTGATTGGTATTACCGGGTCTAATGGCAAAAGTACGGTAACCACTCTCGTCGGTGAGATGGCAAAGGCAGCGGGTTTGAATGTTGCAGTGGGAGGCAATATTGGCGTACCTGCATTATCGCTGCTGGCAAAAGATGTAGAGTTATATGTTTTGGAATTATCGAGTTTCCAGCTTGAAACTACACGCGCATTAAACGCAAAGAGTGTGGTTCTGTTGAATTTGTCAGAAGACCACATGGATCGCTATCCGAACAAGTTTGCCTATCTTCAAGCCAAGCAGAGAATTTTTTACGGTGCACAAAATGTTGTTGTCAATGATGATGATAGTTTGAGTGCGCCTCTGGTTAATACCCAGATGAAGTTGATTCACTATGGCTTAAATGGCCCTGACCTGCATAAGTTCTCAGTCGTTGATCACGATAATGAAAGATTCCTGACTCAGGGTTTTGAAAGGCTTTTGAATGTCAAAGCGTTGAAAGTGAGGGGCGAGCATAATATCAGTAATTGTCTCGCAGCGCTGGCACTTGGGTGGAGTGTAGGTTTGCCGATCCACTCAATGTTGGAGGCGTTAAAGAATTTTGATGGTTTACCTCACCGTTGCCAATATATTCGTTCGCTTAATGGTGTGGATTTTGTGAATGATTCAAAAGGAACAAATCCGGGCGCGGTAGTCACTGCACTACATGGTCTTGGAAAAAAATTGAACGGAAAGATACTTCTTATTGCTGGTGGTGAATCCAAAGGTGCAGATCTTTCATCATTAGTTGAGCCTATTAAAATCTACGCGAAAGCCGTAATTTTAATGGGTAAGGATGCTGATAAATTTAAAAAACTGCTATCGGATGAAGTTGCATTGCATTTTGTTGATTCAATGTCTGCTGCAGTTAAGGTTGCGTATTCCCTGGCGGAAACGGGGGATCTTGTGCTCTTGTCTCCCGCATGTGCGAGCTTTGATATGTTTAAGAATTTTGAGGATCGCGGGGCGCAATTCAGCAAAGAGGTAAGCCGTTTATGATGAATCATAATACCTTACCTTTCCAGGGTGTTGATAAGCTGATGCTGATTGCAACATCTCTTCTTGTGCTTGCTGGTTTAGTCATGATTTCTTCAGCATCTATAGATGTGGCTACCGCACGGAATGGTAATAGTTTTTATTATCTTAGCCGTCATGGTTTATTTATTTTATTAGGCTTGATTGCCGGTTTATTTGTATACAAATTGCCAACAGAGTGGTGGCAAAAATCTGGCTGGGCTTCATTGACCGTAGCGCTTGTATTGCTGATGGTTGTCTTGCTGCCAGGTATTGGAAAAGAAGTAAACGGCAGTGTTAGATGGATTGGTTTGGGTAGTTTGAATTTGCAGCCTTCAGAGTTGGC
>JBFHPN010000317.1:0-3890 GCA_041592735.1 Oleiphilaceae bacterium
CTTTATTTCTGATATCTATGCGCAGCATGGTCTGCTGCTCGACCCGGTTTATACCGGTAAAATGCTATATGGTGTGGCAGAATTTATTCATCAAGGGCGAATTCCTGCTGGCTCCAAAGTATTACTGTTGCATACGGGTGGTTTGCAAGGCTGGCGTGGTTTTGGGGAAAGTATTCCCTTTAACGTACCCTGAAGGGTAATGTATCGCCGTGACCAGATGCCCCTGTAAAATAGGCATCTGGTGGATCAGAAAATTCTTTAGCCGTGTTTTTCAACCTGTTAGGATAGTGCGTGCATTATGCTGTGTGCTGAGGTCAACGCATGTTGACAGTGAAAAAAAGAGTCAGCCAATTAGGTATCACAGGCACGATTTTATCGCTATAGCGGGAACTTAAGGTATGGATAATTTTCGAAACATTGGCTTAATTGGTCGAATGGGAAGTGCTCAGGTTGTGGAGACACTTCGCCGGCTTAAGAAGTTCCTGGCCAATGAAGGGTATTATTTAATTATTGAAGAGAATATCGGGGCGCTGATGCCAGGTCATGGTATGCAGGTGAGCAGCGTCAAAATGATGGGCGAAGTGTGTGACCTGGTGATAGTCGTAGGCGGGGACGGAAGCTTATTAGGGGCAGCTCGCGAGCTGGCTAAATCCAATGTGCCGATACTCGGGGTCAACCGTGGTCGGCTCGGCTTTTTGACAGATATTTCCCCTAATGAAATGGAAGAAAAAATTACAGAAGTATTGAGCGGCCAGTATATACAGGAACGACGTTTCCTGCTTGATGTGCTGGTAAAGCGTAATGGTGAGCCCATTGGCTATGGCTCTGCATTAAATGATGTGGTTCTGCACCCCGGTAAATCTACACGGATGATTGGCTTTGACCTGTTTATCGAAGGCCAGTTTGTCTATAGCCAGCGCTCTGACGGGTTGATCGTGTCAACGCCAACCGGCTCGACAGCCTATTCACTTTCAGCAGGCGGGCCGCTATTGCATCCGAAACTGGATGCCATATCACTGGTTCCCATGTTTCCGCATACCTTAAGTAGTCGGCCGATTGTGGTTGACGGCAAAAGTGAAATCAAAATCGTCATCAGCGAGGGTAATGAAATTTATCCTCAGGTTAGTTGTGATGGGCAGCACCACCTTCCTGTTGCGCCTGGCGATGCTATCAATATCACCAAAAAACCTCATAAGGTCCGGCTGATTCATCCGGTAAAACATAATTTTTACGAAATATGTCGAGAAAAACTCGGATGGGCCAATAACTTAACTGACGGTTGACGCATGGTGTTAAAGAAAGCAAAAAGTCAGCAAGGATATGATCTGATCGGCGATGTTCATGGTTGTGCGCAATCACTTGAGCGCTTGCTTAAGAAGATGGATTATCACTATCTGCATGGCTGTTATCGACATCCCTCCCGCAAAGTTATTTTTTTGGGCGATATTGTGGATAGGGGGCCCAGAATCAGGGAGGCCCTGCATATCGTCAAGGATATGGTTGATCAGGGCGAGGCTGAAATAGTTCTGGGAAATCATGAATATAATGCTATGAGTTACTGCACGCTGGCGCGCCCGGGCAGTGGTCAACAATACCTAAGGGAGCATACTGCACGAAATCACCGCTTGATTCGTGAAACCCTCGAGCAGTTTGATCACTACCGCACTGAGTGGCATGCGTTTTTGAACTGGTTTCATGAGATCCCTTTATTTATCGAGAAAGAAAATTTCAGAGTAGTGCACGCCTGTTGGGATGATCAGGCCATTAAGCGTTTCAAGGAAATCTCGCCCTCTCACTGTATCGATATGGATTTTCTTCATGCGTCAAGTAAAGCGGATTCCTTTGAAAGCGCCTTGGTGGATAAACTGACGCGAGGCACGGTACTGGACTTGCCGGACGGTGAAACGATTTTAAGTAAAGATGGTCTGATCAGGGATATGTTCAGAACGAAATTCTGGTGTCAGGACCCGCAGACCTACAACGATGTGGTTTTTCAGCCCGACCCACTGCCGCCTGAGATGGCGCAGCGACCATTGAGTGCCATTGAAAAACAAAAATTGCTGAGTTACCCCTTAAGCGAACCACCAGTGTTTGTCGGGCATTATTGGATGGCTGGAGAACCCAAACCGATCCAGAATAACATCGCCTGCCTGGATTATAGTGCCGTGAAATACGGTAAATTGGTGGCCTACCGAATGGATGGCGAACAGCAGCTTGAAAAATCAAAATTTGTCTGGGTGGTCGTAGAAAGAGAATGAGGCGAATCGCTGACGTCCCCATAGATACAGATCTGTCACGTTTCAGCCAGTGGCTATATGCGCAAGGCGTAGACCACAGGATTGCTGAAGAACATGGTGTGCTGGTGCTGTATCTTGAAAACCCCAGGCTGACCGAAGATGTATTAATGGCGCTAAAGCGTTATCTGGAGGATGCTGGCGCCCAGGAGAAACTGGATTCGTGGGTTGATTCGCAAGCGCATCGAATTCAGGCGCTTCGAGCACCTCGCTATGCCCTTTATATGCGAGCCACGCCCGTTCAGGCCCCCATCATTTTTTTGTTGATCGCCTTGAGTCTTCTGATTGCTATGATTTCGGACTTTGGTCATAGCGGCGCCTTCGTCCGTTATTTGTTAATTCTGGATCCCTATGCGGGGTTTTCCGAGCTGCATAACACCTATGGGCGCTGGTCTGCCTTACTGGAGACGATGGCGCAGCTTGAGTTCTGGCGTTTACTTACGCCAGACCTGATTCACTTCAATGTTATGCATATCACCTTTAATCTGCTGATGCTTTGGGTGCTGGGTGGGCAGCTTGAAATACAAAAAGGCTCGTTATCCTTTCTGGCACTTGTGGTATTTGTTTCAATTGTTTCCAATGTGGCTCAATTACTGGAAACCCATTTTTTATTTGGTGGCCTTTCTGGTGTGGTATATGGATTGGTAGGTTATTGCTGGGTCTGGAAACACTTTCAGCCGGAAATATTTTTCCCTGATGCCTTGTTAAAATTCGCCCTGGTTTGGCTGATTCTAGGGTATACGCCTTTAACAGAGTGGGTAGGTTTGGGGAGAATGGCCAATGCCGCGCATTTATATGGCTTGCTCTCGGGATTGATTTGGGGCGCAGTGACTTTATTGGTGAATGAAAAGATTCTCAAAAAAAATCCCCGACAAACGTGAATTGCTTCGAATCTGTCGGGGTGCGATATCCAAAAAGGAATTCACTAATGATGAGAGAGACCTATTGAGTAAGTCGCTGCTGGGCGGTGACTCATTCTCTAGGAGTTCAAATGATAATGATTATCATTATAAATGTAAATACTTTATGATGAATTTTATCTCTAAACGCTTGTACAATAACCGGCTTGAAATAAAGCTGATAGCGAAGGTGCTTAAATGAATTTTGAAGAAACCGCACAACAACTTTCACCGGAAATCTATGAACGTTTCAAATTGGCACTTGAGCTGGGTAAATGGCCTGATGGTCGTGAGCTGACAAAAGCCCAAAAGGAAATATGCCTGCAGGCGGTCATTCTTTACGAGACTGCGCAGGGTATTCCAGAGAATAAGCGTACCGGTTACGTCGATTCCACAAAGAAAACCTCCCCATGCGGGCCTAAAGGTGATGATGCTGAACCACTTAAAATCTTGCACTGAAGGGGAGCAAATTGACGGGCATTGATAGTGTAAACTGGAAACTTGCTGCCTCCGGAGGGCTGCAAAAAATGAGAGTCCAGCAGGCGGATACGGTAGATTACTTTTTACGGGCCGGTGATCAGGAGGTGTATTTAAATGACCTTCTGGGCCATTATCTCAGGCTTGAATTTAAACAAAACATCCAATGCGTCTATTGTGGCAGGAAAACCAAAACCAGTTTCAATCAGGGTTACTGTTA
>JBFHPN010000318.1:0-3888 GCA_041592735.1 Oleiphilaceae bacterium
CAGGCTAAAGTTTATCGGTGTTTCCGGTTCAGTTATTTCTGGCTGAGTTGTGTCAGGTAAGTGCACGCTCTGCTCTTCCTGTTGTTCAGGCAGTGAATCAGCGTCTTCATTTTCTTCATCTTCAGTGCTTTGGGGGCTGCTTTCATTATTGGCTAAGGTCTTGTCTGCTAACAATTCAGCCTGATTCGGGCTCTCCGTTTTTGTTGGCTGTAGTCTGGCGGAGGACGGCTCGGCGTCTTCTTTCGTGTTGATTATAAAGTAGGCGCTGATCGCGATAAGAGCGACTAAGAGTGAGAGGGTAAATTTCATTTTTGAGTCTGCGCAATTAAAAAGTGTAGGGGGTGAATGACAGTTGAGCTGTTGGAAACAAGATAGATTATTTTTCAATGAATGAATAGCAGGAGTTGAGGGTATCAAAGGTAAATCTAGTTATTAGATATTGCTAATTTAGATAAATCTAATTAATATGGTTGCGTTAAATTATTCGAGTGTTGTGAGTGCTTTATGAATATTCAATTGGAAGAGATGTTATCCCGCTCTGCTGAAGCCGAAGCTTTTTTGAAGCAGCTGGCGAATAGTAATCGTCTGATGATCTTGTGTGTATTAAGTGAAGGTGAGCTCTCGGTGAGTGAACTGAACAAGCGGGTGCCGCTGTCGCAATCAGCCTTATCCCAGCATTTGGCAAAGTTAAGGGCGGTTGGTTTTGTATCTACGCGACGAGAGGCGCAGTCTGTTTTTTATCAGTTGGCGGATGAGCGGGTCGCGATAATTATTCAGCATCTGTATCAGGTATTTTGTGAGCCTGGGGATGAATAAATTAGACCGGATGGTTGCCTTTGGTTTGAAGGGTAGTTTGCCTTTGCTGCTGATTGTGGCTTCCTTTTTATTGGGTGTGCTTGCGCTCACGTATACACCGAGAGAAGAAGAGCCACAGATTGTCGTGCCGATGCTGGATATCCAGGTGCTGGCGCCCGGTATGTCGGCGAGGCAGATTGAGCGGCAGGTCACTTATCCTCTAGAAAAGCTGTTAGCGCAGATTAAAGGTGTGGAGCACGTCTATTCCACCTCGATGACGGGTCGCTCCGTGGTAACTCTGCGGTTTTATGTGGGGCAGAATCGTGAAGACGCCATTCTAAATACATATACCAAACTCTACTCGAATCAATCTGCCATTCCTGAAGGTGTTGCAAGCTGGGAGGTAAAGCCGGTAGAAGTGGATGATGTGCCTATACTGTTGCTCGCATTATGGACTGATCTGAGTGAGCCGGTCATAAGTGATTTTGAGCTAAAGCGTGCAGCAGAAGAAATGGCCAATCATTTACAGGCTATTCCGGATACCAGTGAAGTTAAAGTGGTGGGTGGGCGTGCGCGCACTATCCGTATTCAATTGATGCCGGAGCAATTGGCAGCAAGACAGAGTACTGCCATGGATGTATTGCAGGCCTTACAGGTCTCTAATCTGATTCAACCGGCAGGTTATTGGACGCTATCGCAGCAGTCGGTCCAGCTTGAGTCGGGAGATGTGTTGCGTGATCTTGAGGATCTCAGGCAGTTAGTGGTTAATGTCGTGGATGGGGTGCCCGTACTGTTGCGGGATATCGCGCAAGTGATTGACGGGCCACAAGAAGCGGATAGTTATACCTGGATAGATTTCTCTAAGCAACATGCTGCAGCGGGGAGTCGTGGTGAGCAGCCAGAGCAAATAGAGGGTGCAGCATTCAATCCGGATGGCAGTTATCCAATGGTGGTGTTAAGCATCGCCAAAAAAACAGGCAGCAATGCGGTCACTGTCGCGAATAATGTGCATGCCATGATGGCGGAGCTTAAGCAGCAGATCTTGCCCGAAAATATATATATTGAAACCTTGCGAGACTATGGTGAAACAGCCAATGAGAAAGTTGATAGTTTGGCGAGTAGTCTCTTGTTTGCGATTTTTACTGTGGTGGTGTTTATTGCAGTGTTTCTGGGGTGGCGTCCGGCTGTGGTGGTGGGTATTGCGGTGCCCATCAGTTATGGCGTTACCTTGGCCTTGGATATGGCCTTTGGCTACACGATCAATCGGGTGACCTTATTTGCACTGATTTTATCCCTGGGTTTGCTGGTCGATGATCCAATTACCGGTGTAGATAATATTCAGCGCTTCCTTAAAAAACACTGTGCAGACCCGGCAAGGGATATGAGCGCATCAATTATTGATGCCGTTTCGGAAATAAAAATTCCGCTGATCATGTCGACAATTACTATTGTTCTGGCTTTTATCCCCTTAGCTTTCATCACCGGGATGATGGGGCCTTATATGGCGCCGATGGCATTTAATGTACCGATCAGTGTTGTTGTCAGTACCCTGGTCGCCTTTCTGGTTACACCCTGGTTATCAAAAAAAATATTGCGCCCCTGTCACCCGTTTGAGGGAGGTGCCGGTTCGAATGAAACCAAGTCAGTTGAAACGGATACCAATACGGGCTTATACCGTTTTTACCATAAACTCCTGATGCCGCTCTTTGAGAGCCGACGCAAATCCAAATTGTTATTGTGGGCGGTTCTGCTGTTGTTTGTTGTGGCTGCCATGTTGCCTATGCTGCGTTTGGTGCCGCTTAAATTATTACCTTACGATAATAAAAACGAAGTCCAGGTAATAATTGATATGCCGGAATCAGCCACCTTGGAGCAGACTGCTTCAGTGGCAAAGCGTGTCTCTCAAGAGCTGTTGCAGTTTAATGAGGTGCTGGCCATTGCCAGTTTTGTCGGTGAACCTTCGCCCATGGACTTTAATGGTTTGGTGCGTCACTACTATCAGCGCAAGGCACCCTATCAGGCTGATCTTCGTCTGACCTTACTGGATAAATCAGAACGCAGTCATCAGTCGCATGCGGTGGTATTAAGAATGCGCGCGCATCTTAAAGCCTTTGTTAAAAAGGAATTGGCTACTGAAAAGGTGCGGCTGAAAGTGGTTGAAGTCCCTCCGGGACCACCTGTATTGAGTACCTTGGTGGCTGAAATTACCGGAACAACCTTGAGCACGTATTCTGATCTACAGGATGCTGCTCTTCTGGTCGAGGCGCGCTTAAAGCGTGAGCCCTTTGTGGAGGAGGTCGATACAAGTATTGAAGATCCACAAATTCGTTTACGTTTTGAGGTGGATAAAACCTTAGCGGCCTTATCCGGTATTTCAACCCAGGACGTTAATCAGAATTTGTTGCTGGCTACTGAGGGTATTTTGGCGGGGCATCTATTACAGGAGCGAGAAGCCCGGCCTTTGGGAATTCGTCTGGAATTACCCTTGGCTGAGCGCAGTGCGCTTGAAGATCTGGAAAAACTTCAAATCAAGGGGCGTGCCGGTGTGGTTCAGGCAAGTAGCCCTAACGGCTTGGATGCACTACCTCAACCGCTGGTGTCTTTGGGTGAGCTCGGAGAGTTTCAGTATTTAGAGGCGGATACGTCGATTCAGCATAAGGATTTAAAACCAGTCGTCTATGTGACGGCCGAGTTATCCGGCAGAACGCCAGCAGAAATCATTGCCGATGTTAGCGCTGACCTGAGGAGAGCGCCTTTAATCGATCGCACAGAAGCCAGGGACGTGGTGGATTGGACACGTCGGACCTTTCTTGATGCGTTTATGGGGAGTGCGCCAGGCGATCGCTGGTCGCTTCCGGATGATATACAGCTCAATTGGGGTGGCGAGGGCGAATGGCTGATAACCATCGATGTATTCAGAGATATGGGCTTGGCCTTTATCTTTGCTCTGGCGGGTATCTTTTTTGTGCTTAAATTTCAGACCGCGTCTACCCGATTGTCTTTAATTATTATGTCAGCCATACCGCTGACTGTGGTTGGTATCATGCCGGGTTTTGCCTTGTTGAACCAATTGGGAGAGCGCGAGGTCGCAGG
>JBFHPN010000319.1:0-3854 GCA_041592735.1 Oleiphilaceae bacterium
ATTCAGTACCTTACACTTTCCGCGATTTTTTAGAGCGCGACATTCTAGTGCGATTCATGTCAAGATGCAAACACAAAAGCATGCTATCCATGAATACACCTGGTTTCTCATCAGAAAACAGCACGGATCACACTAATTCAGGTAAACAAGCCGTTCACGGCTAATCCGGTTTATAACTAAACCGGATATAAGCGCTTACCTGATCAGTTTGAATGCGTTTTAAGTTGGTATCATGAGAGACAAATCCGGCCAGCGACGCAATCAGCGTTCTTTCTTCAGTACCTGAGCGATGCATGACCGAGGTTTCAATTATAGGAAGCTGATCACGATGCCATGGCACTATCCGATGCGACTGATAAAGCTTTTTTAAACGTTTCCCCATATCAGCATTGAGGTAGATCTTATCTGCCGGCTGTCTGGATCGAATAATGATTGCATCGGTCGCCTGGGGTATTGCCAAGCTCACTGCATAGCCTGAATCTTCCTGATCAGTGTCTTCTGGTAGCGGTTCATCCTGTGAATACACGATTGTTAATTGACCTTGCGGAAGCGTCAGTAAATAACAACTCTCGGCATTTTCAAGCTCGGCGAGAGCCAACCTATGCATGAAGGGCGGGCCATCCAATTGCGCCACCCCCAGACAAAACAAGGCACCATTAAAGGCTCGCAAACATGTATCATTCCACACAACCAGCGCTTCAGGCGCACGCTCAGGCTGCACCAGATCAGTCAGAATTCGAGAAAAATTCGCCTCAGAAGGATGTTCAAGACCCAGCAGATCAAACCAATAACGCAGAATAAATGACTGCTGCAACTCTGAAAAAGTTTTCAGTTGCGCAATATCGAGCGCTTGCGCCTTTACATAGTGCTGGCTCAAAAATCTGGCTTCATGCGCTTGGCACCACGCTCTTACAAATTCAACATACTCTCCACTACGCCGGGCGCTGTTGTTAAGATCATGCAGCACAGTAGCTCTTCGGCTTTCAAGAATCGGCAACACCTCGTGCCTGATAAAGTTTCGCTCAAAACGACGATCATCATTACTTTCGTCTTCAACCCATGTAAAACCATGCGTACGCATAGCCGTTTCGAGCATCCGGCGTGGCAGATGTAACCAAGGCCTATAGAGCACTGCATCCGACAGTGCTCTTTTCTGGGGGATACCCTGCAAGGCAGCTGGCCCAAGCCCTTTGATAAAGCGCATCAGGAGTGTTTCTGCCTGATCATTCAGGTGATGCCCCTGCAACAATACCCCCCCCTGAGCCAGATACTTAATAAAGGCGCGATAACGCAGCTTTCTGGCAGCAGACTCGACTCCCTCTCCCTGGGAAATCACCTCAACTCGCTCCACTGACAACGCCAGATCGTAATGATGACATACACCTTCACAAAAGCTCGCCCATTCATCTGCGTGCTCACTCAAACCATGATGAACATGTACAACAGATATATTGGCAGTGAATTGACGCAGGTAAGGCAAGCAAAAATGAAGAAGCGCCACAGAATCTAAACCACCACTCAGCGCAATCAGATAGTGTGAACTGACAGGAATGGTTTCAATGGCAGATTTTAATTCAGGTTCAAGTGACAAGCCTTGATCCCAGGTAATGGATTCAGACATAGCGTGGTGTATCAAACATAACGTTGTCGCTCAAAGATGTTATGCCCGGCAAACAGCAAAAAAGATGAAGGTTGTTAACCTTTAACATAGGCGGTTAATCGCTTATAACGTTGCTGTACAAGATCTACTAATTCGATACCGGATAAACGATCCAGATCACAGATCAACGCAGCTTTTAAGCTGGCAGCCATTTCTTCTTTGTTACGATGGGCACCACCAAGGGGTTCTGCAATCACGGTATCGACCAACTCCAATTCTTTAAGGCGCGCAGCACTGACACCCATCGCTTCTGCTGCGTCTGAGGCAAATTCAGCACTTTTCCAAAGAATTGAGGCACAGCCTTCGGGCGAGATCACTGCATAGGTTGAATATTCAAGCATATTCAGTCGATCGCAGACACCAATTGCCAAGGCACCGCCGGAGCCACCCTCGCCTATCACTGTCGAGATGATGGGCGTTTTCAAACGGGACATAACGGCCAGGTTTTTAGCGATCGCCTCACTCTGCCCGCGCTCTTCTGCACCGATACCCGGATAGGCGCCGGGAGTATCAATAAAGGTGATAATGGGCAAGCAAAAACGTTCTGCCATTTCCATTAAACGACACGCTTTACGATAGCCTTCTGGCCTGGGCATACCAAAATTACGTTTAACCTTTTCTTTAACTTCCCGGCCTTTTTGATGACCAATGACCATCACCGGACGATCATCAAGACGCGCTATCCCACCCACAATCGATGCATCATCAGCATAGGTTCGATCACCATGCAGCTCATCAAAGTCCGTAAAAATCATCTTGATATAATCGAGGGTATAGGGGCGTTTCGGGTGCCGGGCAAGGCGGGCAATATCCCATGCGTTCAAACCGGAGAATATTTCTTTGGTACGCGAACGACACTCCTGCTGCAACTTTTCGATCACTTCATTAATATTCAGGTCCTGGTCTGAACCAACCAGGCGTAACTCTTCTATTTTTTCTTCCAGATCCGCGATCGGTTGCTCGAAATCAAGATAGTATAAGTTCATAAGCCCTTTTTCTTAAGTAAACGAATCAGAATGATCAATAACAAGAATTTAATTGATCGGCATTGTCGCTAATTTTCAGTTGGTAATCCACCCAGTTTCACCAAAAGATAGTGTTTCAACTCTACAAAGCTAGTAAACCAGAGAGACATGATCGTCACCCAATAAATACTTTAATGCCTGAATCAATTCATCGCTGGGCTCGATTGACCACTCGGCACCTAATTGAAGAATGCCACTGGCATCCGGCCGCTGATATTTGACTAATACTTTTGAACCCTGAACCTGCTCGTCAGACTGGCCATCCACTACCACAGAACCGGGTGTTATTTTTGCTTTCTCAAGTAGTGCTTTGAGCTGCTCAAGAACGCCCTGCTCACACTGAGATTGCTTCACTTTCAAACTCAAGTTTTTCGCAAAGGCACTGCGAGCATTGGCAATACTCTGAACATCACTGGCACGCAGTTTTAACATACCCGAATAATCATCCAGGCTAACCACACCCGAAATCACTACAACCTGATCCTTTTGGATAAGTTCTCGATTATTTTCATAGGTATCGGAAAACAAGGTAGCTTCGATACGTGCGCTGCGATCATCGAGCGTCACAAAACACATGGTCTGCCCTTTTTTATTTTTCATCAAGCGAATAGCGACAATTAAACCAACCACATTGGTTTTGTTTCGGCTTGGCTTCAAATTCTGGATTGAGTTAGGCGCAAATCGTCTGACCTCCTCCTCGTACTCATCGAATGGATGCCCCGTCAGATATAGACCCAAGGTCTCTTTTTCAAATAAGAGTCGTTCTTTTTCGGTCCATTCTCGCAGACCGGCGGTGCTTGCATAGACATCTTCATCGTCATCCGGCACTACCTCACCAAACATATCAACCATGCCGACATGAAGGTTACGTGAATTCTGTTCAGCACGCTGAACTGCCTCTTCAATACTTGCCATGAGGCGCGCCCTGCTTGGCCCGATATGATCCAGTGCACCGCCGCGGATCAATGCCTCCAATGCTCTTTTGTTCACTTTACGCAAGTCAACCCGGGCACAAAAATCAAACAGATTCTTAAACGGGCCACCTTGCTCCCGGGCTGCAAGTATTGAATCAACAGGCCCTTCACCTAAACCCTTAATGGCACCCAAACCATAAACTACCTGCCCCTGAGGATCGACCGTAAAGGTATACTGGCTGACGTTTACATCCG
>JBFHPN010000320.1:0-3854 GCA_041592735.1 Oleiphilaceae bacterium
CGGCAGGAATGGCTGGCTCAGAATAAAACAATGCTGGCTTGGCCTGCGCAGTCTGCCAGTCAGGGCAATGATCCGTTCATGAACATAGCTGAGCAGTTTCCGCTGTTGCTGGAACGTTTCCAGAGTTGTGGTGTCGTGGCCTGGGACGGGATGTTGAAGTCTAGTGAGGGCGAGATTCCGAATGAAGCACAATTACGAAATATCATTGAAAACCTGAGAGATGCGAGTTTCGATAACAATATCTTTTCTTCGAATAAACTAGCCAAAGACTTCGCTCTGGATGAAATGCAATGTGCAGGTTTGCTAGCCTTAGGGGTGCCCAAGGAAGCGGATCGCTTTGTGCTAATCTTCAGGAAAGAAGAACCCCAGGAAGTCAGCTGGGGCGGGGATCCTCGAGTTCAACAGATGTCGCTTCAGAATGGCATGATCAGCCCGAGAAATTCTTTCCATGCATGGAAGGAAACCTTGCTGGGTGTTTCCAGGCCTTGGGGAATGGCAGAAATAGCGCTTGCTGAACTGTTGGCAAACAATCTTAATTTGGCGAATTCGACCCTGAGTACCATGGAAAATGCTCAGAAATCAGCCAAGTTGAACTTACTCAATATGCTGCTGCATGATATCGGTAATGCCCTGTCTGGTGTGATGGGGCATGTGACTCAGGTGAGACATTTGAGCGAGGATCAGGAAGCGTTGCTTAATCTGCAGAAAATTTGTGGTTTTATCGATCAACAGATAACCCCCTTAGAACGGGCCCTGGGGCAGGCAAAAGCTAAAGGTCTGCAGCAGCTCATGCACGAAATATCACGCAGTGGCTTCCAGAAAACAGAAGATATCAGTGCTGCACTAATGGCACTTGAAACAGGCATGACTCATGCGAGAGAGCTGCTTGATTTGCAGAAAACCTATGCGCAATCTGCCAGTCTATATGCTCGCGAATGTCATATATCACAATTAGTCAGTGATGCCTTGAGTGTCTTACGCACTAGTATCGAACAAAGGGGCTCTATTTGTATTAATTATCCACCTCAACTGCCTATGATGAATGTGGATCGCAGTAAATTAATGCAAGTGATCATTAACCTGATTAAGAATGCCTTTGAAGCGTGGGATGCACGAGAAGAACCAAAGCCTGCATTTCAACTTGAGATAGATGCAAACGTAGAAGAAACAAAGGTGATACTGAACTTGCGGGATAACGGTGTCGGCCTGTCTGAAAGCGATGCAGCCAGATTGTTCGAGGCTAACTTTTCCACCAAAGAACGCTCTTCCGGTCTGGGTCTTGCGAATTGCAAACGTTTGGCTAAAGCAACGGGCGTTGAGCTTTCGCTTGAAAGTGACGGGTTGAACCAGGGTGCGACGGCGCACCTGATTTTTTCGAAGGAGTTATGGGTATGACACAGCTGAATTCACATATTTTAATTATCGATGATGAAGAGTCCGTTTTACAGAATATCAGTTTAACCCTGTGCCCCGAAACCAAGTCCAACGCAAGTATGAAAGAAGCGGCATCCTTACTTTTCGGTGAAGAAGAGGAGGTTCAAGCAGCCGGGCCTTCTATTCAGTTTCGACTGGAAAAAGCATTAAATGGCCCTGCTGCTTTAAAGCTCGTCAAAGCCTCTCTTGAAAATAATGACCCCTTTGCCGTGGTGTTTTGTGATATGCGCATGCCGGGCTGGGATGGCTTAAAAACCATCGAAGAAATTCGTGCGATTGATCCGCGAATAGAAGTGGTATTTCTCACTGCGTTTTCTGATCACAGTATTGATGACATTGCGCGGGCGGTGGGTGTAAATATTTCGTATATGAGTAAGCCTTTTTCCCGGCCGGACCTTCAGCAAATGGCGACACGTTGCATGGTGGACTGGAATAAGGCGCGCGAACTTGAAATATTTGTGTCAACGGTTTCCAAATTGCGGGGTAGTGAAAACGATATAGAACAGGTCTTGAATTATATTATTGCCCAGTTATGTGACTTATTAGAGACCGAATCTGCCTCCATTGCAGAACGCACCAATACAGGCTTTGTGTTTCGTGCCGGATTAGGCAAGCTGGCACAACAGGAAGTGTTTGATGAGCTTCAGGAGAAGCTATCATCCTCTTTGTCGGGGGAGCCGGTGATGGTGAATGATTTAAGGATCGTGCCTATACAATCCTTTGGGCTGGCCTTGACGGTAGCTTCAGAAACCCAGTTGAGCCCGGAGAAGAATTATCTGATCAAGGTGTTTTTGGAACATGCCGCGCTAGCGCTGCAAAACTGCTCGCTTCACAGCAAGTTGCTGGAAAAAGAAAAAATGGCAGAAATAGGACGTACCATGGGGTTTGTCTCGCACGATCTGCGCGGTCCGATAGGGCAGGCAGAAATGTTACTTGGTTTGATGACTAAACCTGAATTATCCCCCTGGCCGACAGAAACCTTACTCGAAAAGATAAACCGTTGCTTACAGCAGGCCAAAGAACTTGCAGATGATATTTTGTTGTTTGCCAAGAGTGATATGCAAATTACGCCTGAAGAGACCACTATTTCGGAGTTATTTGAGCACGACAGGGATTATTGGCAACATCTGGCGCAAATCAATAAAGTAGAGCTGGAGATATGCCCGGGTGAAGGTACACACCCTAGCCTTGATGGCTCTCGTTTAATGCGTGCTATTACCAATATTGTTAAAAATGCAGTGGAAGCCTGTGCCACGAAAGCAATAAGGCGGGTAAGGGTGTCCTCCTGTCTGGATGCGGGTAACTTTGTATGCCAGATTAGTGATAGCGCAGAAGGCATACCCGCTGATGTCTTGGGTAAATTATTTCAACCTTTTGCCTCCGCAGGCAAAACCCACGGAACCGGATTTGGCTTGGCTATTGCCGATCAGGTTGTGCGCTTGCATAAAGGAACCATTAATGTCGATACTGGCGAGGAAGGTACTACATTTACAGTCACCATTCCTGCTCCTGAGCAAAAGTAAGGCTATAGTTAAGCAAAATGATACGGTTGACTCTGGCTTGAGGAGGCAAATAAATCATGAATTGTTTGGAAGATCACGAAATTACGTGCCCTTATTGCGGAGAAAAATTTGAAGTCTTGATTGATATGCAGGACATGGGGCAGCAATACATAGAGGATTGCCAGGTCTGCTGCCGCCCCATTACCTTCAGTATTACCGAAGATGCCCAAGGACAACTCAATGTTTCAGTACATGATGAAAATGATGTTTTTTAAAGTGTTGGATTCGTGAGGTGCAGCTCACTAGCAATCGTTAACTGTTTATCTGAGAAAGAGAGGCTGCCGGCCCGTTGATTTTATCATTTAAAAAGAAAAACACCTGATTACGACCACTGTTTTTAGCGGCGTACAAGGCCTCATCTGCTTCTTTGATTAAACGCTCAAAATCATAATGATGGCTTGCTTTACTCATACCGTTATTAATTTTAGACGTGCCAGATACGCCGAAACTGCCGGTAACGCACAAACTGTCATGTTTATTCTCAATGCGCAGCGCTTCGACGGCCTGGCGCAATCGTTCGGTTTGTATAAGCGCCTCTTGCTGATCTGTTTCCGGCAACAACAGAATGAATTCTTCGCCACCCCAGCGTGCAGCAATGTCCCCCTTTCTAATGGTATGTTGGATACAGTCCGAGAGTCCAACCAGTACCTCGTCGCCTTTAAAATGCCCGTAGGTATCGTTAATGTTTTTGAAATGGTCAATATCTAAGAGCACAATGGAGACATCCCGTCTGTTGCGTTCCAGGTTTTCCCATAACTTATTGGCCATTTCCTGAAAGCCTCGGCGATTAAGCAGCCCAGTTAATCCATCAGTGCGTGCAAAGGTTTCGGCCATCTGTTTGTCTCGCTGTGCCATACG
>JBFHPN010000321.1:0-3847 GCA_041592735.1 Oleiphilaceae bacterium
AAGAACCTGGTACTGAACATTTTTCCCAGTATAGATACCGGCACCTGTGCCATGTCTGTGCGCAAGTTTAATGAGTCAGCCAGTAAACTGACCAATACGGTGGTCTTATGTGTGTCTGCAGATTTGCCCTTTGCGGCATCACGCTTTTGCGGTGCAGAAGGTATTGCCAATGTTAAAACCGGTTCCACGTTCCGTTCGCCGGAATTTGGCAAGGCCTATGGCGTTACGATTACGACTGGGCCTCTGAGTGGTTTGTTGTCTCGAAGTGTCGTCGTGGTAGACGCTAGCGGATCAGTGATCTATAACGAACAGGTTCAGGAAACGACTGAAGAACCAAACTATGAAGCAGCGCTGGCAGCACTGGCCTGAAGTCTAGCCGGTCAGCATTTTTGAATTGAAACCCGCTAATGCGCACATTGCGCTGAGGCGGGACCTATTTTACGGACCAGAGCTTCCAGGTGTATTGTGTTTGAGTATAACGCTAAGAAAATAAAGCTAACATCTTATGTGAGTGTACTGGCTTTTAGCTTCTTATTGAGTGCATGTAGTTCCCTGCCAGCCATTCCCGGTAATCTGGTACCGGTGATTGATAACAAACAGTGTGTGGTTCTGGTGCATGGCTTATGGCGCAGTGCCTGGGCGATGCGCAGTATCGAAAAAGATTTGAACGCTTATGCTTACCAAACGGTGAATATCTCATATCCCTCAACGTCAATGAGCATTCCTGACATAGCAGAACACTATTTACCACCAGCGATAGAATCATGTCAGCAAGCTGGCGCAGAACAAATTCACTTTGTGAGTCACTCAATGGGCGGCATTGTTGTCAGACAGTATCTTCAAAATAATCATATGCCCGCTGGTAGCAAAGTCGTGATGTTGAGCCCGCCGAACCAGGGGTCTGAATTAAGTGAGAGGTTTGGTGATGCAGGCTGGTATCAATTTTTTGTTGGCCCTGCCGGTGTTTCGTTGTCACAAAAACAAGGCGGTATCATTTCCAAACTGAAAACGATTAAGGAGCCTGTTGGCATTATTGCGGGGTATCGAGAGTGGAGTCTCTGGCCAAGCACATGGCTACCCAAACCAAACGATGGTACGGTTTCTGTAGAAAGTATGAAATTAGCCGAAATGGATGACTTTATGTTGATTAACAGCGGGCATGCCATGATGCGTTATAACGATACGATCCATCAGCAGATTCGTTACTTTCTTACTAAAGGTGAATTTTATCCATTGGAGAAAGAGCCGGTTTTGGACAAGGCAATATCGTTAAGTGGTGTTCATTAGGACAATAAAAGTAGCTGTCTGATGCCGTGCACCGTATTTGTCTGCTGAAGTGCTCAGTTATTGCAGGATTGAAAACGATTTAATAAGTATTGATAGCGCCGCCGCTCCCGGTGATCTTCAGGGATATGCCGGATTTTATTGAGCAGGCTGGAAACTTCCTGCAAGGTGTCTGAATTATGTGTCTGCTTATAGGATTTCAGCAGTACCTGGATAAGGTTCAAGTTAAGCGAGATATGCCGGGGTGTCAGCTTTAATGCGTCTTTCAGTATAGTGATGGCCTCGTCCAACTGATTATCGCTGTAATGCTGGATACCAGCCTTGTTCTTCATCGCGGCTTCGATACGATCTTCGGTCGTAATGTGTTTGTTTAACTGCTCGTATATTTCTGCAATCAATTTAGGGTCATGCTTCGACTGATCGGCCGCTTTTTCAAGTAACTGCTCTGATAACACGCTATTACCTGTTGCCTGCACAACCTTAGCGGCAATTTTCAAGGTGCGCGGGTCCAGCTCGTCTATATGCTCGGGTGTGAGCACGGCCTCGATAAGGCTATTCGCCGTATCACTGTCGCCTAGTGACCAGTGCAGATAAGCACCAGCCAATTTACTTTGGTCCTGAATATTGGTCTGCGTTGAAAACCGTTTCTTCACACTTTCTGTTAGCTCAAATGCTTGTTTGCTGAAAGGGCTTTGAGCAGGGTTATCGCTGTGCTTTTTAGCCTGCTCGATTAGAAAATTGGCATAATCTATATACTGTTCCGGTTTCGCATAGACGGATTGCTCACTGAGTTTGTGCATTTTTTTAAAGGCCTCGGCCGCATCTTCATCATCCTGATTGAGCACACATAAGTCTGCCAGTTCTTTCTGGCGAATCAGTGAATTAGGGGAGAGGCTAATGGCCTTCTTTAAATAAGCCTGGGCGTCTTTGAAGTGGTGCTGCGTTTTACTAATCTCCGCGAGCATATCGAGCGCCTCGAGTTGCTCCGGGTCCTTTTCTAAAATACGGGTCAGTACTTTTGATGCACTGTCATACTCTTTCATCTTGAAGTGAGTCTTGGCTAAACCATATTCTGCCCACATGAATGCCTGTTGCGAGAGAATAGTTGCGTACATGTTTTTAGCTAACTCGAACTGGCCGGTCTTTAAATACAGCCAGGCTTTGGTCTTCATGATGCGCGCGATATAAGGGTCCTGTTCCTGAATTTTCCGATCACAATAATGAATGGCACTCATGAAATCACCTTCGTCCATGGCGGTTTCAATTTGTCGCATGGCTTCTTTCATTTTTAGCGATTTGGCGAGTCTGCTTTCAAGATCCTTCGGGGTAACCGGTTTAACCAGATAACCATCGGGTTCATTTTCGATGGTGCCCATGACTTTTTGTTTTTCGACTTCTGCCGAAACAATATAAAACAGACCGGTGAATTTCAGTAATTTACGATAACGTAATTCTTCTAATAACTCCTGACCATTTTTGCCTTTACCTAAATCGTAGTTACACAGCACAACGTCGTAGTTGATATTTTCAAATCCGGTAATCACTTTTTGGGCTGAATTTGCGGTGTCGACCAGTTTAAGGCCGAGCTCTTTGAGAATTTTTTTGGTAGAAAAGCAAAATGAATCCAGTTGATCGACAATCAAAAACCGTTTTTTTGTATATTCATCCAGCGACATTCACCAAGCCTTCTGTTGGGCATATTGTTTAAGCTTAAAGTATAGGTGAAAATTTTTGATTGATAAGAAAAATGGCTCTCCGCAGACACGATTAGTAGACTATTTAAAGGTAGTTCAGGTTATATGTCGGGAAATAATGGCTACACGACGAAACGCCTGTTCAGGCGCTTCATCTAACCCAAGCAGCTTTAGAATCAGAGGCTATTAACCTCTGCAACCACGTAATACACCAAAGGTATAATCATCTGCGGCATGTCTGAATTCGTCGCCACAGTTGGTGTCGGTTGCACCACCATTCTGGCCATTTTGATCTACGATGCAGATGTCATGATCCAAACAATCCTTGGTCCAGGCACTGGGAGCACCCCAACCACAGCTCGCACCGCACCGGCCCATGCAGCTGCCGCCTTTATAACTGTTACCGACTACTATATTGGTTCGAACCACTGTTCCGCTGGAGCCTTTATCATAAACGGCCTGAACAGTGCTGCCTTTAGAGATACACGTTATGCCTTCATTTTTTTCAGTGGCGTTTGCGATGCCCGTGAAACTGATAATGAAGAATGCGGAAAGAAATACAAGAGTATTTTTAATCATGACTTGCTCCAACACTTAGTTATTATTTGCCGTAACCGGCTATTGGTTTAGATGCATCCAGCGGATTGTATTGTCCTTTTTTTATTCTTTAGACCTGTTTGTTTTAGTCCCAAAGGTGTGCATAAGGCAAGGCAAGAGCGGTTAATACCGGGCAAAACAGGTCAAAATTAATACTAGATCGATAATAAGTGTGATCGGGTTAACACTTTAGTTGGTATTGGTATTGGTATTGGTATTGGTATTGGTATTGGTATTGGTATTGGTATTTGAGTTGAAGCAGAAGATAGTGT
>JBFHPN010000322.1:0-3843 GCA_041592735.1 Oleiphilaceae bacterium
CCTGCTTTTCCGTTGACTCGACAAAAAAGGTATCTCCAGTGACCGGTGAACCGGTAATTTCGAACATAACACCGTTCACGGTAATCGGTTCATTCTGTGCAAAACTTTGATTGGTAAGAATTGCGCGCCCCGTAGATTTATCGGTAATGGAAAACTGCCCGGGACTGGTAAACGTAATTAACATGTCATTGGGATAAAACTTATCGTATTCTTCCTGATTGACGATTTGACCGGTGGTGATCGCAGCCGGCGGAACTGCCTGATTCTTGGGATTAGCACGTGTATAAAAAGTATTCTGATCCGACGCAACATCCTGAAAGATCTGTTTGCCATTTTGAGTGGTGGCAATGGTCACGCTAGGTTCAACCTGCACAAATCGATTGCCTTCATCACCTTTATAAACATAACTACCTGAAATACTTTTCTGGAATGGCTGACGCCCGCCCTGAAAGCCGCTAAATAAGTATTCACCACTGGCATCCTGAGTATTCAACATGCCCGCTAATTGATTCAAGCGCTCTTTCACCTCCGATGATATGGCTGACAAATCGGATTTATTCAAGGCACCATTGCCTGCTGTCACCATCAATTCACGCACGCGTTGGACGACACCGCTGACGGCACCCAAGGCATCATCCTGCAGATTAAGCCGACCTTCTGCCAATTGCACATTTCGCTGGAACTGGGCATTGATATTTAGTTCCTGATTTAACTCCAGGATACGTGTTGAAGCGACCGGATCATCCGCGGGCGTGATGATTTTCTTTCCAGTTGAAAGCTGAAGCTGTGTCTTTTGTAATTGCGCAGTGACATCCTGCATGGATTCAATACCGCGATTAAATAATTGCTGTGTAGAGATTCTCATACTTTATGTGCCCCCATGACCCATATCACCTGATTTTTCCATTCGTGCCGACTCATCAACTTACGCCCGTTATCTAAAAGTATTTAATAAAGTATCGAACAACTGGCGCGCAATCGAAACAACCTGAGCAGACGCATTATAAGCCGCCTGAAACTGCACTAACTTTCCTGCTTCTTCATCAAGATTGACACCCGAGATAGCCTCGCGATTGTTTTTAGACTGATCCAATAAGGCCTTCGCGGCATCTGTATCCAGGCGAGCCCGGTTAGTGACCGTGCCCACTTCCTCAATTATTTGTGAATACGCCTCGGCATAACTGATAAAACCGCCGCCGATGGTCGCTTTGCGTTCAAGATTAGCTAATGCCAGGGCATTTCGGTTATCGGATATACCGCCTTCGTTATAGTCGATGGTAAAACTGTCTCCGGTTTTTGGCTGGCCTTTAATTTCAAATTGAAAGCCAAAATAACTGGATACACCTACCGGCGCACGCTCAAATACGGTATTGGCATCAGCCGTCAGGGTAATGCCATCTGCCAGCGTCACATCAATCATCCCGCCCACCGCAACACCATTTCCGGAGGTGACGGTTTGCGTACTAAATACCGGTGCACCCGGTGAATAGGGATCTACCGAGCTAACATCAACACTATCCCCTGCCCCACCAATCTGTACTTCAATATCTTTACCGGTACTGGAATATAAGGTCAGGGCATTACCACTGCTGACAGCAGAAATTTTGAGCGTTTGTAATGCAGAATTATTATTAACCAGGTCAACCATGACATCTGGTGTCATCGTGCTAACCCCCGGTGGCAGGGTCAGCGTTTGGCCATTGATTGTAAGCTCGAGCGGAAAGGCATCTCCATTGTCTACAAAATTTTCAAGGCGAACCTGGGTATAGCCTGTTGCCTGTATGCCTTGCACAGACTCCAATGAACCAGCGATGGTTTCAGCCGAACTATTGGCAGCTATGCTCAGCGTTTGGGAAGTAACAACGCCCGTGACGATATCTCGTGTGAGGATGCTCAAGTTCTGGGCACCATAACCATTTACAAAGGGACCTGCACCCGGCACCGGAACCTGGCCGATGTTAGCGCCTGCGGCCGCCAATTTAACTTCACCCGGATCAGATGAAAACAGCACATTAGAAATGCCCGGGCGATAAAGCTGATTGTTCATCGGTGGCGTAAATGGCACGGGATTGGCTGGATCGGTATTATCCAGAACCCGATAAATAGTATCGCTGATAAACTCGATTTTGATTGGTGGTGACAGTTCACCTGGTACCGCAAACGCCGGTAATATCTGATTTGTCTGCGGATTCGTCACATCCAGCATTTTACCTAAACTGATCGTGGCATTACCGGTATTACCATATTCTGCATCAGCCCTAATGGGTGAAGAAAAGGCAATCGCTTCCACTCTGTTGATTTGTACGGCAATATCCTGCGCACCGTTTTTGGTAGGGCGAATCGTAAAACGGTCACCCTGCTTATACGTGCCTGCATCAAACTGTAATTCAAAGCCATCTACCTCAACCCTGGCAGGATACACCCCTGGCAGGATGGATTTAAGGACATTTTTGCCATCACTTAAGCGCACAATATTAAAATCATTATTATTGGGGCCATCAAATCTGAGTTCATAGTCACTGGTGGTGAGCATTGAACTGTCGGTAATATTCGCGCGTAAAACCTGGTCGCTGGGGGGCAAATTCTGGGTATTGGCGACCACACGATTTCTCGCTGTGACAGGATCATTCACATCGGTGAAAAAACTCCCGCCCAGGTTACTCTCCAGATCCATACCCAACGCATGCTGTTTATTTACGGTATCCGCTAATACCAGTGCTATCCGCCCCAAGCTGTTTATGGCTGTGTTTAACTCGTGATTTCTGAAATCCAGCAAACCACCCACTTTACCGCCGGTTATCTCATCACTGATAATTTTAGAAACCCCATTTACAACAAGTGCTATTTCTTTTTGCTGAACATCGGTCGGGCTTTCAACTGCGCTCATTTGTGCCGCTGAATTTCCCAAAACCAAAGGCTGGCCATTACCAATAAAGATATTTAATTGCCCGGTATTGTCCTGAGGATAAGTCGATACGGTGACATATTCTGCCAACTTGCGCAGTGCTTCATCGCGCTCGTCCAGAAGATTGTTGGGCATATCCCCCTGCCCTGCACCAATCGCCACAGAGATGGACTGATTCAACTTGGCTAAACTTTTTGCCAGGCTGTTAATTTCAGAGACGGCCGCTTCCAACTCAAAATCAATGGTCTTCATTTGAGAATTCAAGCGCGTATCTAATGACTTGAACCGAGATACCAAGCCCTCGGACTGTGTCAGCAAGAGTTGGCGTTGCGGTACCGAGGTCGGATCTTCAGCGCCTCCCTGAAATGCCTGAAAGAACGATGACATTGCGGGTGTTAAACCGGTGGTGGTGCTGGCCAACAAATTATCAACCGCTTCAGCCTGATTAAGAAAAATTCTTTGTTCATTGTATACCGTGGTATCCGAACGTAATTGCGAGGTAATAAATTCTTCCGCATTCCGGCGAATCGTTGACAGGCTGACCCCCTGCCCAATGAATCCTGCGCCATTCAATAACGAAGGATTGTCGACAAATACTGCCTCCTGGCGACTGTAGCCGGGTGTATTGGTATTCGCGACATTATTGCCGGTCACCGATAAGGCAGTTTGATGCGCACGTAAGCCCGATAATCCTATTCCAATTAAGCCACTCATGCCTTAACCCTCCTGCCCTATGACACGTTTTGGTTCAGCGGTCACCTCGTGGCTGCCTGAGCTCAATATCGTATGCTGGCGTTTATCGGGATCCGTTTTAGTATCCAGACCAGACATATACCGATCCATAATGCGGTTAATCTTGTCTGCATAGGCAGGATCCGTCGCATAACCGGCCTGCTGTAATTCTTGAGCAAATACCTTAGGTTGATCTGCAACCGTTA
>JBFHPN010000323.1:0-3841 GCA_041592735.1 Oleiphilaceae bacterium
CCCGCAACATAGGTACATCAATTTCAATGTTACTTTTAATGAGCTTCTACGATAAGCAGACTTCATCACCTAACTGGGATGCCTCATCAGTTTGAATTCCCATTCCGTATCGGCTGAAATCAAATGGGACAACGGGAATCCATTCTTTTTGAAGAAAACTTCTTTTTATAAAAACATGTGATTCGAGACGAACCCATTCTTGTCGATATATACGGCGTCTATCATTCATTTTATTATTCATTGGTAAGTTTAATTTTATAGATTACACGCCGCCCCTCAACACGCTTACCTGCAGTAGAGTAAACCGTGGCAGAAGGAGGATCAGAAGCCAGATTCCCCATACTTGAGACAATAATCTGATCGACCGCACTTTCCAGAAATACATTTCGCTGTTCTTTTGAGATCACATCAAAATACTTGTAACCCCTTTGAGTGGTGATTTCAGCGCATCGCTTCAGCGCAAAACGATGCAGGGTTTCCCAATCTGTTTTAGCACTTTCCGTGTATTCAACATAGTAAAGGTCTTTGCTGACCTGTGCATCGCGGTAACCGGAGGGACCATCCTCAGCAGGATGATAGGTCACGGCACATGCTGTTAAAAACATCAACATAGGCAAGATACAAGCTCTACTTACTCGCCTCAGATAATTATGTATCATTCATTTTTTCCTGCTTGATATAGGGCTAGTCAGCAATTATCAACACACCGCACTGCTAAAAACAGCCCTGCCGATAAGCAAAACGTCAAAAGTATACTAGAAGAATCTCAACATCCCAACATTGAAATGGTCATTTATCCATGCCGGGCAATTTGCTTTCACGACCTTAAACAGCGTTCTCAGCACATCATTTTGCAAAGATTTTAATTTCCAGACTGAAAAATATAACACATAATCTGCAGACTAAGACATTGAATTGGCTTCTCATAAGCCGGTAGGTAGTTATTTATATTCGTTTTTATTGGATGAAATACTGACATGACAAACACTATGACATTTGAAAACGTTGTGTTTGCGGGTGGTGGAAACCGTTGTTTCTGGCAAGCAGGATTTTGGCAGACAATAGCGCCTTCATTAAGCGCTCCTCCGAAACATATCGCATCAGTCAGTGCAGGTGCCGCTATATCTTGCGCGCTATTTTCAGGTTGTTTTGACGCTGTTCTTGAAAATACACTAGATGTCATGAAAACCAATAAGAAAAACCGTTATTGGCGAAATATTTTCAGCTCAGAACCTGTACATCCCCACAACATGCTTTACCGGCAGATCATTTCCCGGTCTATCTCTAAGGAGGGCCTGGAAACCTTGCACAACGGCCCGCTCAATCATATTCTGGTGGCACACATTCCCGCATGGACAGGTCCGTTTAGCGCGACCTGGCTAGGCATTGCGGCCTATCAATTAGAAAAAAAACTTTTTCAGCCGGTTCACCCTCGATTTGGTCGTAAACTTGGCTTTGTATCGGAATTTATTAAAGTACAGGATTGCAGGACGGTAGAAAACCTGACAGATCTGATACTCAGTTCCTCATGCACGCCCCCATTTACGCCGCTAATGTATCAATCAGGCAAGCCTGTGCTCGATGGCGGAATGATAGATAATGTTCCCATCCATGGTGTATCGCACTATAAAGGCCAGACATTGATACTGTGTTCACGACCTTATAAACAACTACCCCAAATTACTGGCCGAACGTATGTCGCGCCATCCAGGCCCGTAGCGATAAAAAGTTGGGACTATACAAATCCTCAGGGCGTGCTGGATTGCTTTGAGCAAGGTAAAGAAGATGCACAAAGGTTTTTAGACACGCATAAACTGTGAACCTCTTCCCAATCATTTCTGTTAAATTTTTTTTCGTTTTGTAAGACAGATATACTAAGCGGGCTAGTGGTTAATTTGTTTTTCATAATAATTTAGGATGCGCCAGCTAATGATAGCCCCACTGACTTTTTTGCGAACGTTTATTGTTTGTTTAGCAACTGCTCTGCTCATTGGATGTGATTCCGGCGGCTCCAGTAAAAAAACCACACCAGAAATCAACAGTTTTAATATATATACCGCAGACCAGATTATTTACTCCTATAACGAAGATACCCGTCTCTCGACAAAACGAGGCGAGTTTGACGCCGGTGACCAACAGTTCGTTGAACTGAATACAGATGAACAAAAGCAAGGTTTTGAATACGCAGTCTATGCCTATAATAATGGCATCTATCTACTTGATTATGATAAAGATAATAATGCCAAAGTTCACAAACTCACCCAATATGCAAGCAGCAAAGTAATCTGTCGAATTGTTCCAGCCAAAAAAGCCAGTCGCGCTGCTTACGTGGACGGTAAAGCCTCAAACAGAAGCACACTGGATGACACTTACGTTACTATCGAAATTCAAGCCACAGGCGAGAGTTGTGACCCGGCCTACAACCTGCGCGATAAACTGGACTTCTACCCACTGATAGATGACGACACTAATACACGTGACACATTAAAGACAGCCGGCGCTTCAGAAATGGTTCTGGGCGGCGTGGTGACCAATTATTCCTCGGGCGGTTCTTCATTGGTGTTTAACGATGACGAAAATAAACAACGCGGCTCGACAGGCTTTATCGGTTACGACCTTACAGGTAACAAAATAGTATTTAATTACAGGGTCGACGAGAACAAGGATAAGTGGTCCACAGGATTAGTCTCTGTGCCGGGACTTGTTCCATTCAGCAAACAAGTCTCTTCGACACAGGTTCTGGTTCAAAATGCAGAAGATCTCTACGTATTAAATGCCGATAATATGTTCACCATTAATACAGCAGAAACGGATGTTCCTGTTCAGGCAAAAATTGATAACTTATTCAGCGCAGTCTTTGAAACACTGCCCGATACAACCACTGTTGAAACCAATCGCTCACAAAATGATAACACCTTTCTGATCAAACAAAACAATTCGCTATATTATTTCGAGGGTGAGTCATTCACGGCGATACCTGTTAATCAAATACAGGATGAAACAAAACTGGATTTTGATTTAACCAGCAACAACCTGGCATTAGTCGTTCAGGAAAATCCGGATAGCAGCCAAACCCTTATCGCTATCTCAACCGATTCCGGTGAGGCCAGCACCATTCTCACAGCTGAGAAAGTTGAATTACAGGTAATTGGTTCCGAGTTCTACATCAACACGCTTAACCTTGAAAGTAACAGTGGTTGGCAGGCGCATTGGTTTAAAACACAGAATAGCCCGGTCACCTATAGTCAGAGCCGCTTTGTTTTTGCTGAAGATCTTCGCTCAACAACGAACACCTTACTGCTTCTGAGTTCCGATGAAGCATCCGTTAATGATATGCTGATCAAACCTGCCCTGTATATATTTGATAAAACACAGGCAAGTGGCCGTAAAAAAGGCCTTAACAAAGACAAAGAGCGGGTTGACTTCAGCCTTGGCAAACTCAATACAGATGTTGCGACTATTCAAGCAAGCGTCATTATCAATGATAAATTTGGCAGAATTCTTTTGACTGGCGTTTATGATGATGGCGACGCTGGTCGGGCAGTAGAAGAACACTACTTCTTTGACCCTACCAAATCTACCTCTTCACAGAATTTGGAAAAACAGTCTTTGAAGTTGATGGCTCGCAAAGTCCTTTAAGTGAAATCAACAGAATGCGCGAAGTTCAATTAGGAACCCAATTAATGAAGCATAGTTGCCATTGGCTGTCAGCCTCTTTGATTCTTACATGCACCATCCTGATGACCTCAGGATGCTCAGAAACAACCAAGGAAGCAAAGCCGCTCCCTGACGTTATCTTTCCGGTTTACCATCCATATATTGAAAATGGAGAGGTCTATTC
>JBFHPN010000324.1:0-3823 GCA_041592735.1 Oleiphilaceae bacterium
CTCCGGTTTGGGTTCCGGTTGTTTGATTTCCGGTTTTGGCTCTGGCTTGGGCTCCGGTTTAGGTAATGGCTTGGGCTCTTCCTTTTTTACAGGAGGCTTGGGCTCTTCCTTTTTTTGAACCAGCTTTGCCAACTGTGGAGGCAGTTTTTCCAAGGTATTTCGATCTTTTTCTGGCACCTTAATAAACGGTATCCATAGAGAAAAAATAAACAATAAGGCAAACAGAACGATTAAAATAGTGCTGAAACGCCTATTTTCCTTACGCTCTGTGCTCCAGGGCAAATTTAATCGATCTTGAGAAACAGCCATTAAACATCCTTACCTGTGCTTTTATCCGAGCTTTCCTGCTTGGATACTGCTAATGATATTTTGGTAAAATTTGCATCGGTACATGTCGCCATAATGCTTTTAAGCACTTTATACGGTGTATGCTTGTCAGCAACCAGAGTAGCTGGATAGCCATCGGAAATCGTTCGATTGGCCGACATTTTGTTTCCCTGATAGGTCAGCTCTTCCTTTAAGCCCAATATCAAGCCCTGAGGGTTGATACTGTCAATAGAGGCGACATTACGCCCCTGAACCAATATATTTTTCCCCGAGACAGTAATCACCAGATTTTCTTTTGGCTGCTCTTTGGCCGTCGAAATCGGCAGATCAATGGATTTATCCTGCTGCAATACTTTCACGTCGGACGAGTTCACCATTAAGAAAAATACCAGAATGGTAAAAATATCCATCAACGACACAAGGTTCAAACCACCCGCTTTATCCATACGCTTATAATGGCGCTGCATGCGTTTAGCGCGTCTGGAAAGCTTCATGAGGCGTCTCCCGATGTGGTTTCTTCTAACGAGGGCGCATCACCAATTGATATATCCGGAAAAAGTTCGGCGTCAACGACATTTGCAGCCACCACTGCAGGATAAGAGCGCGTTTTATCCATGGCTGTAACCAGTGTCTGGTAGTCTATATTCTCAGCCAGAAGCAAGGTAATTTCGGTTTTATCAGGAACGCGTGCTTTAATTTGCTTTAGTAAGGCAACCAGCGCTTCAAAATCATACTGACCGTTCTGATTATCTATGCGGCGGATCAAACCATTTTGGGTATCACCAACAGCTAAACTGTCTTCTCGGATAATCAGCTGAAGTTGCAGATTTTCTTCATCCAGATTGACCAGTGAATCATCTTGAGTCGGAAAATTGAGATCGAGCACGGCGGTATGAGAAAACACCATACTTAACAATAGTACTGGCACCAAAACAATCATCAAGTTCATGAATGCCGTGATATCAAGATCAGCCTGTTGGACAGGTCGCCTGTGCTTCCTTCGAGCCATGATGTTTCAATCCTTAACCTGAATAGTTCATCGTGAAGTGTGTGACAAGTGACATTTACGAAGAAGACTGCGTTGTCTGATCCGAAATCATATTAAGCAACTTAACGCCTGCCATCTCAAAACTATCGACAATTTCATTGGTCTTGGTTTGTAAAACAGAATGGAACAATAATAAAGGAATCGCTGACATCAGGCCGAATGCCGTGGTATTCATGGCTACCGAGATACTTTGGGAAAGTAGCGAAGCTTTTTCTGCGGGGTCTGCATTCGCAACAGCGGTAAAAGCAGCAATCAAACCGATAATGGTCCCTAAAAGACCAAGAAGCGTTGATACGTTTGCCAGCGTCGCCAAGTATTGCGTACGTTTTTCCAATCGTGGCAAGGTTTCCATTAAGCCTTCTTCCATGGCATATTCAATATCATCACGCTTGGCACCGTTTAGTAAGCGACTTAAACCAGCCCCCATAATCGCTGCAATCGGTGTTTGAGAATCGTTGGCAAATTTTAAGGCCGTTTTATAGTCACGCTTTCGCAGTATCGGTAACAGCCCCAGATCAAATGCATTTCGATTTGAGCTTTTGGCTGAACTCAGATAGATGTAGCGCTCTATGGCGATCGCCAGTCCAATCACCAGTACAAAGGCGATCGGGTACATAAACATTCCGCCTTCCTGAAAAAAACGAACGATCGTATCTAGCATGCTGTTAACTCCTGAAAACTATGATTCACTGATTACTTTCCCTTTAGAGCCGTCTTAAATAGCAAAGATGACTCCCTGTTTTTATTGATAAATAAATAAAGCCTTAACGAGCCTGAAACGATTCAACATTCACTTCAAGAAAGTGTGAAAAATGAATCTGCTGTCTGTAACGATGAGGCTCTATGGGTATCAAGACACCTGGTATATCTTTTGGAGGCGATTTATCAGCGCCTTTTTCGATACTTGCCAATTGCCAAGGTTCGTCAAAGGTGACTTTGGGCAACTCGGTGTTGCCAATGATAGTAACTTCATCCAATGTTTCAACTTTCTTTTCTGCAGCATGTGAATAAAAACTCATTACAAGCCCAAATAAACAAGAGAGGGCTAACATGGCAGAGCGTGATAATGATAAGCAATTTAATTGTAGACGCATAAGTAACGGGCCTTTTATTTACGCTCTAAGAGCATTATCCATCGCTGAACAGTTTCAACATCATCCGCTTTGGATACTTCAACATAACGTTTGTAATGCTTAATGGCTAAGGCATAGTCCTGTAAATATAATTCATAGAGCACACCGAGGTTATAATTTACCATGGGATGCGTCGAATCAATCGCTTCAGCTCGTCTTAGCAAATCTTCTGCTTTGGAAAACTCGCCCTTATCCTGAAAAATCAGCGCCTGTTGTAATAGGGCTTCCACAAAATTAGGATTAATAACCAGCGCTTTTTCTAACAAAGCCTGTGCATCCTCTTGCTTCTTTTGATTTTTCTTGATCACGGCCAGATTAACTAATGCGCCGGTTAACTTGGGTTGACTAAGCAGAAGCTCAGAGAAAATGGTCTCTGCCTGATCAAATTTTTGATCCCCCATGAATGTTAAAGCGTCTTTATAGCGCTGTTTTTGAGCTTCGGTTAAAACCGGTAATGCATCTTTAGGTGTTTCCTGTAAAACAATCGCTGGTTTTTTGGATGCACCACTACAGGCCATCAGGCAGCACACCATCGCTAAACAGATAGAAAACCTAAAACATTGTTTCAACATAAGGTGTCTCTTTCAATTCGCGTTTAAATTCAGTCGGGTTCATTTCTGCTAACACTTCATAGGTGCGCTCTATCCACTTATCGTAATGACCTTGGGCAACTTTCTGGATATTAATTCGATAAATATCCATCGCCTGCTCTTCAAAGGGATAGGCCTGTTCTTCAAGCAGGATATTATACTGTTCTAATTCCAGTTCACTTAACCCGGCAGGACGTTCAGATTTTAGAATATCTCTGGCCAGGGTTCTGTAAATCGAACCAATTTGGAAGGTTGCCGCAGACATGATCACTGAATCCTGATATTCGGCCAATGATTCAAGTTTGGCCACCACTTGTTTTAATGCAGCGGTCTTTTTCTCCAGAGACTTCTTCAACGGTAAGGTCAGCGCAACCGATGCAAATTCTTCGACATCCTGATAGGTCAACTCGAAGGCTGCATTGGCCGCCAGGCTGGCTGACCTGGCTGTTCTGGATTTGAGACTGCGTTTTTCAAAGGCCACTAACTTACGCTGCCAGTCTTGCTTTTTGGGAACTGCATTTTGTGCGGCATAGTAATTTATGTGATGCTGATGCGCTTCAATTGCCAAGTCAAACTGCTCTGAATGGCGTTGTATAAAATTTTCCAGCAAGGGCATCGCCAAATTGGCAAACTCATTCTCAAGATATATTTCAGCAGCTTTGTACAACGAATTTGAAGCCTTGGCTTGATCTTTAACCTGATTGGAAATTTCAACCAGTTTTTCC
>JBFHPN010000325.1:0-3817 GCA_041592735.1 Oleiphilaceae bacterium
CTAAGCTTAGGTAATTTTCGTCGCAACTCAATCTGTGCGGTTTTAATCAGCATGTTCAGGGCTGCTTTAGACGCCCGATAGCCAAACCAGCCACCCAAATAATTATCTTCAATACTGCCAACACGCGCGCTGAAAAAGACCGCATGTGCGGGTGTCGTTTTTTGCATCAATACCGGCAGATGCTTGATCCAGTTCGCGGGTGCCAGAGTGTTGATCTCAAAATAGGTTTTGAGTTGTTCGGCACTGATGTCTCGTAGACTTTTTTCAGGCTTTAAGGGTTTTTCCGGCTCACCTCCATGCAGTATGCCGATACAACACACCAACAAGACAAAACCTCCAAGCTGCTGTTGCCCATGAACAAAATCAGAAACAGCCTGCTCATCTGTGCTGTCTACGGAATGACAGACCAGTTTGGGATTAGAAAGTGAATCGCTACACCCATGCTGCCCTTTTCGTGAAACGGCATGCACCTCGTGATACGTTTCATCCTGCAGCAAACGCGCCACCAGTGCTTTACCAATACCACCTTGCGCGCCGATCACCATTGCCCTGTTTTGTTGTGTCATACTCAAGCCCTGCCGGTTAGAGGTCTGACGCAGCAGAAGAAGCACATACCTGGCTCGCCGCCTTACTCTTCTTTGTTTTCTTTGATGGCTTATGGGGTAATGCGTTGGCAGAATGGGTCTCAACAGAACAATGGCTCTCGCTGCAGGGGATGCATCGTTTTTTGCCCGTTAATAGAAAGGATATCCCATAGCGATAGCGGGCAAATAACCGGTAAACCGCATCTGCAAAAATACGTATGATTGGCCATCTCAGAGGGGCATAGACCCAGCCCTTGCCGACCAGCTTCCACGCCAGATAGGTAACATCCAACCCACTGATCAGGGTGCCATCTTCACGTTGGCCGAAGATCCTGGCATTCAGTTGCGACCAGTCAAGGTGTGGAAAGCGTTCCTGAAAATCTGCTGCCTGAATATCTTCAAAAACAAGAAGGCCCTGTGCATCATAGTCGCGTAACTTATTCATTTCTGCGACACAAAGCGGACAGTATCCATCAAAAAAAATTATCAGTTTCATCACGCGTTTACCATTCAGTTTATGTATGAGTACTTACGTGAAAAACAGGCAAATGGATTCATTGAATAAAGCAGCGGCTGCGGTTTCAGGTACGCGCCAACAGATTCTGCAGGGCACGGCTTGCTTCAGGGTTTAGGAAATCACTAAGTTTATAATTATCCAGGCACTGATAAAAACTTTCCAATGCATGCATAAACGCACCTTTCAAACGACAGTTAGGCGTAATCACACATTGGTTGTTTTCTGAAAAACATTCCAGCAGTTTTGAATCGTGCTCCATAATTCTGACTAATTCGCCGACGTTTATTTCACTGGGTGGTTTACTTAAAGAAACTCCCCCGCGTTTGCCTCTGACCGCCGTCACATAGCCCTTAAGATTGAGTTCCTGAACGATCTTCATCAAATGATTTTTGGAGATACCATAAGAATCGGCAATATTCTGGATGGTACATAATTGATCGGGATGAACCGCCAAGTAAATTAACACCCTGAGTGAGTAATCGGTGTACCGCGTAATTTGCATGGATGCTACCTGCTTTTATATACCCGCTTTCATTATGACAACTGGTCGTTAGAAAAAAAATCTATATTGAATTTACATCCTAAAAACCTGACTGTAAACTCTTCTTATAAAGATGCATTTAAATTGCATCTTTACATCACGCTAGTGCTCTCTTTATTTCGACTCACTTTTCAGGAGCCAAACAATGAACCTCTATGACACGCCACTTGCCCAAATTGTGCAGAGCATTCCCGGCTCAAGCGCTATCTTTAATGAATATAGATTGAGTTTCTGCTGCGGTGGACAACACACCCTTAAAGAAGCCACTGAAAAGGCCAGAATTCCTACCGAAACAGTTTACCAGGCACTGCTTAAACTCATGCCGGAAAGCGCTTCACAAAAAAACTGGGATGACGTGGACAACGCGGGTCTGATTGATTTTATCCTGGCACGTTATCATGACGTTCATCGCCAGCAATTACGCGAACTTATTCGCCTGGCAGACCGTGTTGAAACCGTTCACGGTGATCATCCTGAGTGCCCGCTTGGCTTGGCCGATCACTTACAATACATGGCGCAGGAACTGGAAACACATATGCAAAAAGAGGAAAACATTCTGTTTCCAATGATCACCAGAGGTGTTTCCGGCCTGGAAAATGGTCCGATCAGTGTGATGCGACAAGATCATGATGACCACATGGACACGATCCACCAACTGAACATCATCACCCGTAACCTGACACTCCCCCAAGGCGCCTGCAACACATGGCAAGCATTGTATTTGAATTTAAAGCAATTCACCGACGATTTGCTGGAACATATTGCTCTTGAGAACGATGTCCTATTTGTACGAGCAAATTAAGGACAAGCCACCACACAGGCGGTCTGCAAAGTTTGTATTTCACTCATCACAAAACGACAGACCGCCACGCTATTGAAGGTTACCCTGACTCACTTAAGCCGGCACGCGCTGCCCTTCAGGCTGTTCAGGTATCTTACAGTCAGTGTCTGAGCCCTTGGATTTATCCAGTTTTAATAACAAAGCAGGTAACGCAATAAAATCAAAGATCAAGGCCAGCGTAATGGTGGCCGAGGTAAAGATACCCATATGCGCATTCATATTGAAATCTGACAATGCAAGTACCAGAAAACCGGCCACGAGGACAAAGGTCGTTACCCAAAGTGCTGTACCAACGGTTGCAAAGGCATAGACCACTGCCTGTTCACTGTTGTAGGATTTTTCCCGCTTGGCGCGCTGATATTTGCTTAGAAAATGCACGGTATTATCAACCACAATACCCAGGATCATACCCGTCGCCGTCCCCACTGAGATTCCGATACTGCCATGGAAAATTCCCCACAAACCAAAGGCGGCTCCGATAGGAATAAGATTAGGTATCAGGCTGATGAACCCCAACTTAATCGAACGCAGCACGACAACCATAATCAGGCAGATGAGCAAGAGTGCATAGCTGACGCCCGCAACCATGCTGTCAACATTCCGTTTACCAATATGCGAGAACATAATATTCGGGCTGGCGGCGTAGAACTCTTCAATATCGGTATTCGTTTTTAACCATTCACCAAATGCCTCTTCTAATTCAAGCGTTCGTACACTTTGAATATTTTTCAGCACGATGGTTATTTTTACCGATGATTTATCCACATTCAGCTGGTTATTTAAATCAAGACCATAGGGTAATGACATTTCATACAGCAACAGATACTGTGCCGCCAGTTCATTGTTATCAGGAAGTTTGAAATACTCTTCTTGATCCGCATGCATATTTTTATTCAAGCGCTTAAAGATTTCGGTAATCGTTTCGACATGCACAACGTCATCATGCGTCTTTAACCAATCGGTAAACATTGCAACCTGTCTCAAAAACTCAGGCTGACTGATGCCCCCGGACTCGCCGCTAAGCAATGAGTATTCAATGGTGTAAATGCCGGACAGATTGTTTGCCGTGAAATCGGTGTCCTGCCTGAACTCAACGCCCTGTTTGAAATAGCCGACAAAATCATCATTCACGATATTCAAAGGAATGGCCGCGAAGATAGAAATAGTGATCAGCGTGGTAGCGACCAATATCTGTTTGCGTTTGGCGATCACAAAGCGTGCAATACCATCTATGGCCCGCTGTTTCCCCTGAGCCTGCTTACTTTCTCTGACCGGCAAGACCATCATCAGCGCCGGCAGAAAAAATACCGACAAGAAAAAAGCAGCAATGACAC
>JBFHPN010000326.1:0-3794 GCA_041592735.1 Oleiphilaceae bacterium
ATGAAAATGGAAACGGAAATTCGTGCACCACGCGCCGGTACGGTTGGCAGCATCACTGTCAAGGTAGGTGATTCTGTTGCTGTTGGCGATACGCTTCTCAATCTATAACGAAAGGTTCACGAAAAATGGAGAATTTACTCAATTTATGGACCGGAAGCGGTCTATACAATATCACAGGCGGACAATTCGCGATGATCGTGATTTGTCTCTGCCTTCTTTATATGGCAATAAAAAAGAAATTTGAGCCATTATTGTTACTACCTATCGGTTTTGGTGGCATTCTGGCGAATATACCTGAAGCCGGTCTGGCGATGTCTTCGGTTGAAAGTGCTATTCACTTCCATAAACCGGATGTCATGCTGGCCTTGGCAGAGGTATTTAAAATTCCGTTTACGGCGGGGCAGGAGATTACAGAAGAGGTGATCTATGCCTTCAACAATGCCTATAAGTTAGCAGACAGCGCAACCCTGAATGCTGCCTATAACGTTGCATCAGATAACGGTTATGCCAACGGTATGCTGAAAAACTTTTACAACGTTGTTATCGGTTCCATGATTGGCCCTTTGCTTATCTTTATGGGTGTCGGTGCGATGACCGATTTCGGTCCGATGCTTGCAAACCCCAAGACGATTCTGTTGGGCGCGGCGGCACAATTCGGTATATTTGGTACCGTTTTAGGTGCGGCATTGTTAACAGGTCTGGGCATCGAAGGCATGGCCTTTACTATTCGTGAGGCGGCTACCATTGGTATTATCGGTGGTGCTGATGGCCCGACGTCTATCTTCGTGGCTACCACGCTGGCGCCACATCTTCTGGGTGCGATTGCTGTTGCTGCATACTCTTATATGGCATTGGTTCCGGTTATTCAGCCACCTATTATGAATGCCTTAACCACTAAAGAAGAGCGTAAGATTCAGATGGTTCAGTTAAGAACTGTTAGCCAGACTGAAAAAATCATCTTCCCGATAGTGGTCTTGGTGTTGGTTGCATTGTTGTTGCCTGATGCGGCGCCTTTATTGGGTATGTTCTGTTTAGGAAATCTGATGAAAGAGTCGGGTGTGGTTGATCGATTATCTGATACCGCACAAAATGCGCTTATCAATACCGTTACCATATTTCTGGGTTTGTCAGTCGGTGCAAAACTGAGTGCTGATAAGTTTTTAGATGTTCAGACGCTTGGTATTCTGTTCCTCGGTATGGCTGCTTTTGCTGCTGGTACCGCATCAGGTGTATTGATGGCTAAACTGATGAATGTCTTTAGTAAGAATAAAATCAATCCGCTCATTGGTTCAGCAGGCGTTTCTGCAGTACCTATGGCTGCGCGTGTGTCCAACAAGGTAGGTTTGGATAATAATCCTCAGAACTTCCTGTTGATGCATGCGATGGGGCCGAACGTAGCGGGTGTTATCGGCTCCGCAGTTGCGGCAGGCGTCATGATTAAATTCCTGGCAGGTTAAGATACTGCGATGTATCAAAAACCCCGGCATTTTGTCGGGGTTTTTTGCTTTAAGGGCCGTCACTTGGTTAGTATGTCCTATTGTGGTTGGTGCGTTTGAGTGATAGTGAGGAATGCATGAAGAAAAGCAAACTGGGAATGGCCGACAAAATATTTTGGTCGGTGTTAAATGGCATCGAGCAATATGTATTTTCTGAGAACTTTATCGTCTCTAATTTGAGTCAGTATGATGAGATCTTCTCTGAAGGTATTATGTCAGTGAGGCATTATCAGCCACTGAAAGAATCACAAATTGACGTTGCGGGTGAGAAGCAAGCCGTTAGTTCCCGACGTTTTCGAGTGCCTGTTGTGTTGGTGCCGCCACTGGCTGCAACCTCAATGATCTTTGATTTGATGCCTCATCGAAGTGTTGTCCGTTTTTTTCTGGCAAGAGGTTTTGATGTCTATCTTATCGACTGGGGTAAGGTAACTGCAGATCATACCGATCTTTCTCTGGAAACCTATGTGTTGGAGTGGATGCCGAAAGCGCTGTCTGCGGTCAGAGAAAAAAGTGGTGAGCAGGATGTCTCCATTTTTAGTTATTGTATGGGAGGCTTGATCTCGCTGATGTACCTCGCTACATCGGATGATGAGAATGTTCGTAACCTTGTCACAGTGGCGAGCCCTGTCGATATGCATCAAAGTGGCGTTGCAGGAAAAGTGTTGTCTGCGATTTATCAGCCAGCGCAGGTGATCTCAAGTGTATTGAATTTTTCGTTAATGGATCTCCCTGCTCGTTATTTTCATGTACCAGGTTGGACGTCATCACTGGTATTTAAAATGACTAACCCGATGGGCTTGGTCATCAGTTCGTTTGAAAAGTTTTTAAACCTATGGGATAGGGAGTATTTGGAAGAAAGTTTGACGATGAGCCAGTGGTTCGATGATATGGTGGACTATCCCGGTGAGACCATACGGGAAATGTCTGTGCATATGATGCTCAATAATAAAATGGCATCTGGAAAAATGAAAATTGGTAAGGCGAAGGCAGAGTTCAGCAAGATACAGGCTTCTATTCTTGCGTTTGCGGGGGATGCGGATAAATTGGTTAGTGTACGCGCAGCCAGAAAAGTTCTGGAAATTGTTTCATCCGAGGATAAAGAATTTTGTGTGGTGCCAGGAGGACATGCCGGCGTATTTGCGGGGAGTAAAGCCCCCGAAAATACGTGGGCGATCAGTGCTGACTGGTTATCACAGCGTTCAGATTAAGGTTTTACTATGCAAGAAAAAAAGATATATACAGTGAATTATTGGTTAAAAAATCCTGACGGCGATGTGGTCGATACCTCAGAAGGGGGGGAGCCCATGATGTTTGTTGAGGGTAGTCGTAAAGTTATTCCGGGGATTCAAAAGGCAGTGATCGGTCGGGCTATAGGCGATTATATTGAAGTGTCGGTCCCACCCGCACTTGCCTATGGCGAACATTTGCAAGAGCTGCTGGCGGTTATGCCTGTGAGTGCTTTTGATGGTGTACCTGAAATAAAAGTGGGTATGAAGTTTCAAACCAATACCGGTGGACAGGCTAAGGTTGTTAAAGTGGTTGATGTCACGAATGATCAGGTAATGGTTGATGCCAATCATCCACTTGCAGGCATCACATTGAACTTTGATCTAGAAATACTCGATATCAGAACAGCAGATGCTACGGATATCGATCTTTATTGAGTTAGCATTCTTTTTTGCCTGAGTCGAATGCCGCAGAGTGTGAAAAAAACCACAACGTTTTCAGAAAAAGCAGTTATGTCCAAAAAATATTCAATTTTTCATGTGAATTTTCAAACAGCATATATACTTAACATTACAAAGTAACAAATAAAAGCAGTTCAGTAATGTCACCCTACATACTGAAAAGTTTAACAACCAATCAATCAGATAAGACTAAAAAGATGGATGCTGCAGAACAAAATGAAGCATGGCGAATATTGATCGTCGAAGATGATGAGCGTTTAGCTGATCTTACAAAAGAGTATTTAGAAAGTAATGGTCTGGTTGTGTCTGTTGAGGCAAACGGGACCCATGCTGTTGAGCGTATTCTTTCCGAAAAACCCGATTTAGTTGTACTGGATTTAATGCTGCCAGGCGAAGACGGTTTATCTATTTGTAGAAAAGTCCGTCCTAGTTATAACGGTCCGATACTCATGTTAACGGCCCGAACAGACGATCTAGATCAGGTTCTGGGTTTGGAGATGGGGGCGGATGACTATATGTCAAAGCCTGTCAGGCCGCGTGTGCTTTTGGCCAGAATCCGAGCGCTCTTGCGTCGCATTAACGAAAACTTTGATAAAAGTGATGACGTTTC
>JBFHPN010000327.1:0-3788 GCA_041592735.1 Oleiphilaceae bacterium
GCGAAACAGCCTGCAACACAGGTTGCCCAGGCCAGGCCAGGCTGGCCCGTTCCAATTCAAACAAGGTGCTCTGCTTCGCCGGGAGACTACTCATGCTAGTCGATTAAACCGATATGTTTGGCTGTGTCCAGAATCGGCTGGTAATCGGCATTTTTAGCTTCCACAAAAGATTGACGTGGAAAGCTGGCCAACAGATCCGGATCATTCATTTCCAAGACTGCCGCTTTGACTTTGGCCGAGAAACCCGCGCCCCAGTGTTGATCAACATCGCCCCGGATGGTCCACTGATAATCCGGGTAGGTGGGTGTTTCCCAGATGACCTTGACCTTATTCGCATCCACCTTGCCTTCTGCCAGTTCCGTTTCCCAAACCTGATAATTGACCACACCAATCTGATACGCCCCTGTATTCACCAGTGCAATCGTTCTGGAATGATCGCCACTGAAGCCCACTCGCTCGAACACATCTTCAGGCGCTTTACCGAAGGCTTCACGCATGTAGAACTCTGGCATTAAACGCCCCGAGGTGGAACCCTTTGAACCGAAGGTCAGGGTTTTACCGGCAATCGCCGTCGGGAAGTTTTCGCTCTTGCTGACGCCAGCACTTTCATGGGCAATAAAATAACTTTTAAAAAACTGATCTTCATAACCCTGGGCAATTGCTTCGGAACCGGGCACGCGCATTCTTGCCTGCACCCCGGATAAGCCACCAAACCAGGCCAACTGAACCTGATCATTGGTAAAGGAGGTCACCGCCGCGGTATAGGATTTAACCGGCACATAGACGACCTTAACACCGAGCTTGCTTTCAAGATACGCAGACACTTTGCTGAAACGTGCTTCCAGCTGCGTGCTATCCTGATCCGGAATGGCGGTAAAGGTGAAATCTTTGGCGGATACCGCAAGGGTAAACAGGCTCAGTAAGGCAATAATGGCGGGTTTTAGCCGTTTCATTGAAGCAGTTCCTTTAAAAGTTTATTTTTATCGCCGCGAATTCTGACACGCTCTTGTTTCTTTTCAAGCTGATAATCATACATCGGGTCATAGTATTCGCTCAGTAACTGTCTGATCCATACGCGATGGCCATCATAAGCACCTGGTTCATCGAGCCCATCGGCCTTAGCCTGGTGCGCCAGCGCGTCTTTCATTTGTGCCAGAATCGTTTGTTTTCGCTCACTCCCCAGGCGCCGCTCAATACGCTCAAGGCTGTCGAATAAATAACGGGCAAAGGCTTGCATGCCGGGGCCGGTGCCTTCGCGCTCGATAAACGCTCGAGACATATCAATCACGTAATCCTGCAAGACCACCTCAATGCGGTCCTCCAGGCTGGCTTCAAGCACGATCAAAGGGGATTCTGACAAACGGTTCTTAAAGCTCAGCGGTAAGGCGCAACGCCCGATTAAACGACTCTCGTCTTCAACATACACCGGGCCCTGCTGTTGGTGATGGGCCTTTAACAAGGCGATGGCCAGACTATTCTCAAAATCTATCTGCCCCGGCTGGGGCGTCAGTGTCTGGCCAAAACTGGAACCGCGATGCCGCGCCAAGGCTTCCAGATCGATATGATTCGGGAAATGCTTCAGGACCCTGGTTTTTCCTGTCCCCGTGCGACCACTGAGCACCACAAACTCAAGTTTTTGGGTTAGTGCTTCAAGGGAATCCAGCAGAAAGCGTCGCATGGCTTTATAGCCACCGGTTATCAGTGGATACTCTACGCCTGCTTGGCGCATCCATTGCTGGGTGGTACGTGAACGCAATCCACCGCGAAAGCAATATAGATAGCCTTCGGGATACTGTTGCGCGAAGTCTTGCCAGGATTTTATCCGCTGCGCCTTCAGCTCTCCGCTGACCAGCTGATGGCCTAATTCAATAGCACTATCCTGCCCGGCTTGCTTGTAGCGAATGCCGATGAGCCTGCGCTCTTCATCATTCATCAGAGGCAGATTGATCGCTTGAGGAAAGGCCCCTCTGGAAAATTCGACCGGGGCGCGCACATCCATGAGCGGTATATCATTCAAAAACAGCTCAAGATAGTTGTTGGTATTGCTTCGATTCGATGGCATGCGTCACCCGCGTCCAGTATAGAGGGGCTGATTATAAGGAATCAAAACGCTCAGGGCTATGCACTGTTAAAGTTACTCTAAAGCGCCCAGGCTATTCACTTTTAAGCTGCGCTAGAACGCTCAGGGCTGTTCAGAGCTAAGCGAAAGCAGGTTCCCGCTGCACACGCTTTTCCAGATAAGCCTGATTCGCCAGATACTCATCATACGTCCCCTGGAAATCGATCAAGTGTTTATCTTTAATTTCAATTATTCGGGTGGCCAGCGACGAAACGAATTCACGGTCATGGCTGACGAAAATGAGCGTCCCTTCAAAGCGCTTTAAGGCCTCGTTCAGGGCTTCGATGGCTTCCATATCCATGTGGTTGGTCGGCTCATCCATAATCAGCACATTGATATCCATCATCATCAACTTGCCAAATAACAAACGGTTTTTTTCTCCACCGGAACAGACTCTGGCTTTTTTATTGACGTCGTCTTCGGTAAACAACATACGCCCCAGCATGGCACGAACCATCAGGTCGTTATGCTTCGCTGTTTTCCATTGCGACATCCATTCCAGCAGGTTCAAGTCATTATCAAAATCGGCAGTACTGTCCTGAGGGCAATAGCCGATTGAGGCATTTTCGGCCCATTTGATAAGGCCTGAATTCGCCTGTAATTCATTAATCAAGCAACGCAGAAAAGTGGATTTAACCACCCCGTTCTCACCAATCACCGCCAGACGTGCACCCGCTTCTAAAATCAGATTCCCCTTGCTGAACAAGGTTTCTGCACCGAAGCCGTGCGCCAGGTCTTCGAGAATCAGCGCCTGACGATGCAACTTCTTATCCTGTTTGAAATAAATGGATGGCACCATCCGGCTGGAGGTTTTCACTTCCTCCAGTTTAATTTTATCCATCTTCTTGGCGCGAGAGCTGGCCAGGCGTGCTTTCGATGCATTCGCTGAAAAGCGGTTAACAAAGGCCTGCAACTCGTCCAGCTCGGCACTCTTTTTAGCATTTTCAGCCAGTAACTGTTCGCGAATCAGGCTGGAGGCCGCCATAAATGCTTCGTAATTCCCCGGATAGATGCGCAATTCACCATAATCAATATCCGCCATGTGGGTACATACGGAGTTCAGAAAATGCCGGTCGTGCGAAATAATAATCATGGTGGATTTACGTTCGTTGAGCACCGTCGCCAACCAGTTGATCGTATGAATATCCAGGTTGTTGGTCGGTTCGTCGAGCAGCAGGATATCCGGATTTGAAAACAGCGCCTGAGCCAACAAGACCCTTAATTTCCAACCGGGTGCCACCTGCGCCATCAAACCAAAATGAAAGTGCTCTTCAATACCGATAGAGAGCAGTATTTCACCGGCCCGACTCTCGGCCGTGTAGCCATCCATCTCGGCATAGTGGATTTCGAGTTCCGCCACCTTCATGCCATCGTCTTCCGACATTTCCGGCAGATTATAGATCCGGTCACGTTCTTGTTTGACCTTCCAGAGTTCGGTGTCGCCCATAATCACGGTATCGATAACGCTGTACTTTTCGAAGGCAAACTGATCCTGGCTCAACACCCCCAACTTTTCACCGGGCGAAATCGAGACATTGCCCGAGGTAGGCGCCAGAGCCCCACTGAGAATTTTCATGAATGTGGACTTGCCACAACCATTAGCACCGATCAACCCATAACGGTTGCCGTTACCAAATTTTGCAGAAATATTCTCGAATAATGGTTCCGC
>JBFHPN010000328.1:0-3782 GCA_041592735.1 Oleiphilaceae bacterium
ACTGAAGACGAAGTGAAATTCCTGGGTGAACTGAACTACCGTCATACAGAAGAAGGTGCGCATAAAGGGCGTCCGAAAATTGAGAGTGCGATTGACGCAGCCGAGGTGATTCTGAGCCTGGCACCGGAAACAAATGGACAGGTCGCTGTGAAAGCATGGGCTGCCTTATCCGAGTTCACCGGTAAAGACCATACACACCTGGCCTTGCCGAAAGAAGAGGAAAAGATCCGTTTCCGTGATATTCAGGCGCAGCCTCGCAAGATCATTTCTTCTCCTACCTGGTCTGGTCTGGAAGATGAACATGTGTCTTATAACGCCGGGTATACCAACGTTCATGAGCAGATTCCATGGCGAACTGTCACCGGTCGCCAGCAATTTTATCAAGATCATGAATGGATGCGCGACTTCGGTGAAACCCAGTGTCTGTATAAGCCACCCATTAACATGAAGACTATCAAGCCGCTGTTAGGCAAGAAGTCGAATGGAAATAAGGAGTTGATTCTTAACTGGATCACACCGCACCAAAAATGGGGTATACATTCAACGTATTCCGACAACCTGCTCATGTTGACATTGTCACGTGGCGGCCCGATTGTCTGGATCAGTGAAGATGATGCGAAATCAGCGGGTATCGAAGACAACGATTGGATTGAGGTGTTTAACGTTAACGGTGCGATTGCATGCCGAGCGGTTGTTTCACAGCGTGTGCCAGTCGGCATGAGCCTGATGTATCACGCTCAGGAACGCCAGGTGAATATGCCGGGTGCGGAAACCACACAAACCCGTGGTGGAATGCATAACTCGGTTACACGAGCCGTTATGAAGCCTACGCATATGATCGGTGGCTACGCCCAACAGGCCTATGGTTTCAACTACTATGGCACCGTCGGCTGTAACCGGGATGAATTTGTTATTGTGCGTAAGATGAACAAAGTCGACTGGTTGGAAGAACCTTCTCAGCAGTCTTCGCAAGAAAGAACAGGAGCAAGCAAATGAAAGTACGTGCGCAAATAGGTATGGTCCTGAATCTGGACAAATGTATCGGCTGTCATACTTGTTCCATCACTTGTAAAAATGTATGGACTAGCCGTGATGGCGTGGAATACGCATGGTTCAATAACGTCGAAACCAAACCTGGTATCGGTTTCCCGAAAGAATGGGAAAATCAGGAAAAATGGAATGGTGGCTGGGTACGTGGCAAAGACGGCAAGTTAACCCCGCGTCAGGGTAATAAGCTGCGTATTCTGGCGAATATCTTCGGTAACCCGGATCTGCCGGAAATTGATGATTACTATGAGCCCTTCGATTTTGATTATGAGCATTTACATAATGCGCCGGAAAGTAAGCATCAGCCAACGGCTCGTCCGAAATCGCTGATAACCGGCAAAATCATGGAAAAAATCCATTGGGGTCCAAACTGGGAAGAAATTCTCGGAACAGAGTTCGAAAAACGTAAAGCCGACAGCAACTTCAATGAAGTCGTTCAGAAAGACATTTACGGTCAATTTGAAAAAACCTTCATGATGTATCTGCCACGCTTGTGTGAGCACTGTTTGAACCCTGCGTGTGTAGCCAGCTGCCCTTCTGGTGCTATTTACAAGCGCGAAGAAGACGGTATCGTGCTGATCGATCAGGACAAGTGCCGGGGCTGGCGTATGTGTGTGTCTGGCTGCCCTTACAAAAAGATTTACTACAACTGGAAATCTGGCAAATCTGAAAAATGTATTTTCTGCTACCCACGTATTGAAGCGGGCCAGCCGACGGTATGTTCAGAAACTTGTGTGGGCCGTATCCGTTATTTGGGTGTCTTGCTTTATGATGCGGATCGTATCGAAGCGGCAGCGAGTGTTCCTCTGGAAAAGGATCTGTATCAGGCGCAGCTGGATATCTTCCTGGATCCTTCTGATCCGGAAGTACAGGCTGCTGCAAGAGCAGAAGGTATTCCTGATGGCTGGATAGAGGCTGCCCAGGCGTCTCCTGTTTACAAAATGGCGATGGACTGGAAGGTAGCACTGCCACTGCACCCTGAATACCGTACACTGCCCATGGTGTGGTACATCCCACCCTTGTCACCTATTCAAAATGCTGCCGCACAAGGGCATATTGGTATGGATGGCGTGATTCCGGATATCAAAACCTTGCGTATTCCGGTTCGTTATTTAGCCAACCTGTTAACCGCAGGGGATGAGGCACCGGTCATTAGTGCACTGGAAAGAATGTTAGCCATGCGTTCCTTCAAACGGTCACAGCAAGTTGAAGGTAAAGAAGATCTGGCAGTTCTCAAGAAGGTTGGCCTGACTGCGCTGCAAGTTGAAGATATGTACCGATATATGGCGATAGCAAACTATGAGGATCGTTTTGTGATTCCTTCAAGCCATCGCGCGTATGCGGAAGATGCTTACGATATGAAGAGCTCTTGCGGCTTCAGTTTCGGTAACGGATGCAGCGATGGTAACAATAGCGTGAGCCTGTTTGGTGGCAACAAGCCAAGTAATCGCTCAAATATCATTGCGGTTTCCAGAGGAGAATAATCATGGCTTTTACCGATATGAGAATTCTCAATGTCTTGTCTTGTTTGATCGACTATCCGAGAGAAGATGTTCTGCTGTTTAAAGATGAGCTTGATCAGGTCATCAAAGCCTCGGGTTTATCGCCCGAGGTGGAGCAGAAAGTGCTGGCCTTTGTCGCTAACCAGGCGGCTAGAGACGTGCTTGATTGCCAGAGTGAATATGATGGCTTATTCGAGCGTGGACGCTCCCTTGCCCTGTGGTTATTCGAGCATGTGCATGGCGAATCCAGAGACCGTGGCCAGGCTATGGTTGAGCTGGTCAACATGTACCGCGAAGCGGGGCTGGAACTGAGTCAGCATGAATTGCCGGATTATATTCCGCTTTTCCTTGAGTTTTTATCGACACAAGGGCCTGAAAATGCCCGCAACTGGCTACAGGAAATGGAGCATATCCTGGGCCTTCTGCAGTGCCGACTTGAAAAACGTGGCAGTGACTATTCTGTGTTATTTGAAGCGGTACTGGAGCTGGCAGACAGCCAGGTTGATTTGAACGCAATTCGTGAACAAATCGCCAGTGAGAAGCGCGATGACACTAAACAGGCGCTGGATAAAGAATGGGAAGAAGAGGAAGTGACCTTCGGCGCCGAATCTTTGGAAAAGAGCTGCGATTCCAAGTCGCGCAAGCCAAGCGAGTCGCAACGACGTGATTTGGATATCCCGATTAATTGGGTCGGTTTCGATGCCTCACCGTCCAGCAGGCAAACTGAGTCCACTACAGAACAAAGAGGGTCGTAACATGGATTACTTGAATCATTTATTCTTCGGAATTTACCCCTATATCGCACTCAGTGTGTTTGTACTAGGGTCTATCGTTCGCTATGACCGCGATCAATACACCTGGAAGACCAGTTCCAGCCAGTTATTGGAAAGCAAGCAGTTACGTAAGGGCAGCATCGCTTTCCATATTGGTGTGATCGCGATTTTACTAGGCCATTTTGTGGGCTTATTAACGCCTAAAGCGGTGTGGCATGTGCTGGGTATTTCAACTGAATTCAAGCAACTGATCGCCATGGGTGTCGGTGGCTTTTTCGGCCTGGTATGTCTATACGGCATGGTAATTCTTATCAAGCGCCGCCTCGGTAATGAGCGTATTCGAGCGACCAGTTCTACGATGGATATCGCCATTCTGTTGTTGCTGTTTGCACAATTAGTGCTGGGTTTATTGTCGATCTTTGTGTCTATGGGGCACTTGGATGGGCAGGAAATGCTGAAA